>NZ_JAPVLS010000157.1:0-8114 GCF_027158125.1 Streptomyces sp. H39-C1 | reverse complement strand
GGTCGTCGCCGCCGACCTGGGCGACCACGACAGCATCGCGTGGGCGTGGGGGTTCGGCGTCACCTTCGGTGTGTACGTCGCGGCACGGCTGTCGGGCGCGCATCTCAACCCGGCCGTGACCCTCGCGCTGGCCATGTTCCGCGGCTTCCCATGGGCGCGGGTCGCCCCGTACGCGCTGGCACAGACGGCGGGAGCCTTCACCGCCGCGCTGCTGGTGCGCTGGAACTCCTCCGAAGTCCTCGCCAAGGCGGACCCGGGTCACACCATCAAGACCCAGGGGGTGTTCTCCACCCTGCCCGGCAACGGCGTCTTCCCGATCAGCGAATGGGGCGCGCTCCGCGACCAGATCATCGGCACGGCCATCCTGCTGCTCGTCATCATGGCGCTGACCGATGTACTCAACACCGCTCCCAAGGCGAACCTTGGCCCCCTGCTGATCGGGTTCCTCGTGGTGGCGATCGGCATGGCCATCGGCACCGACGCCGGGTACGCGATCAACCCGGCCCGTGACTTCGGTCCGCGGCTGGCGAGCTACATCACCGGCTACAACAGCGCGTGGCGCGACCAGTACGGCGATCTCTACTTCTGGGTGCCCATCGTCGGCCCGCTCATCGGCGGCCCGATCGGCGCCGCCGTCTACCACTACGTCGTCAGACCGTTCCTGCCGGAGCACGCCGAACAGCCGGCGGGCAGCATCCTGCCCGAGGACGAGTGACCGCGGCCGTCTCCGACAGATACCCGGATCCCGTCCCCGGCACGGAGCCGTCCCACCGGCCGTCCCGGCCGGCCGTCAGCAGCGATCACGCGTGGAGGAACCGACATGGCGGACTACGTCGCCGCGATCGACCAGGGCACGACGAGCACCCGTTTCATGATCTTCGATCATGGCGGTAACGAGGTCGGCCGCCATCAGCTGGAACACGAGCAGATCCTGCCCAAGGCCGGCTGGGTGGAGCACAGCCCGGTGGAGATCTGGGAGCGCACCCGCTCGGTCGTCGCCACCGCCATGAACAAGCACCATCTGGCGGCGAGCGACCTGGCCGCCCTCGGCATCACCAACCAGCGCGAGACGACGTTGGTGTGGAACCGGCACACCGGGCGGCCGTACTACAACGCCATCGTCTGGCAGGACACCCGCACCGACCGGATCGCCAGCGCCCTGGAGCGCGAAGGCAAGGGCGAGGTGATCCGCGCCAAGGCCGGGCTGCCGCCTGCCACCTACTTCGCCGCCGGCAAGGTCCAGTGGATCCTGGAGAACGTGGACGGGGTCCGCGCGGACGCCGAGCGCGGCGACGCGCTCTTCGGCACGATGGACACCTGGGTGCTGTGGAACCTCACCGGCGGCCCGAGGGGCGGCGTGCACATCACGGACGTCACCAACGCCTCCCGCACCATGCTGATGGACCTGCGGACGCTGGCCTGGGACGACGAACTCCTGTCGTTCTTCGCCATCCCCCGCGCCATGCTCCCGGAGATCAAACCGTCCAGCGAACCGGCCGGGTACGGTCAGTCGCCCGACGTCAGCCCGCTGGCAGGCGTACCGATCAGCGGAATCCTCGGTGACCAGCAGGCCGCCACCGTGGGCCAGGTCTGCTTCGCGGAGGGCGAGGCGAAGAACACCTACGGCACCGGCAACTTCCTGCTCCTCAACACCGGCAACCGTCCGGTGCGCTCCCAGCACGGGCTGCTGACCACCGTCGCCTACCAATTCGCCGGCCAGGACCCGGTCTACGCGCTGGAGGGTTCGATCGCGGTGACCGGATCCGCGGTGCAGTGGCTCCGGGACCAGTTGCACATCATCGGTGACGCGGCGGCCAGCGAGACCCTGGCCCGCCGTGTCGAGGACTCGGCGGGCGTCTACTTCGTGCCCGCGTTCTCCGGCCTGTTCGCGCCGTACTGGCGCTCCGACGCGCGCGGCGCCATCGTCGGTCTGGCCCGCTTCCACAACGACGCGCACATCGCGCGGGCCACCCTGGAGGCGATCTGCTACCAGAGCCGCGACGTCGTCGAGGCCATGGCCAAGGACTCCGGTGTCGACCTGGCCGTACTGAAGGTCGACGGCGGCGTCACCGCCAACAGCCTGTGCATGCAGACCCAGGCGGACGTACTGGGCGTGCCCGTGATCCGTCCGCAGGTCGCCGAGACCACGGCGCTGGGCGCGGCCTACGCGGCCGGCCTGGCCGTGGGCTTCTGGCGCGACACCGACGAGCTGCGGGCCAACTGGAACCAGGCCCACCGCTGGGATCCCGAATGGGACGAGGACCGCCGCGAGTCGGGCTACGCGGACTGGAAGCGCGCGGTGGAACGCACCATGGACTGGGTCAAGGTCGACTGACCGCCCGACACCCCTGCGGGCTCGTGTCCGGCATCACGGATCGGCCCGGGAGAGGCGCGGACCCGAGCCCAGCAGGCGCCGCTTGAAGGCGTCCAGGCGCGGGAAGCGCTCGCGCTGCTCACGGGAGTAACGGTCGAGTTCCTCCACCAGCCGGACCGAGCGCTTCTCCACGTCCAGCTCGTCCAGGATCCGGTCGATCTCCGCCAGCAGCGCCCCGTGCAGCTGCCATTGGCGCGGGTGCTCGCGCACCTTGTCCAGCAGCAGATGCGCCACCGTTTCGCGGTGCGCGCCGCTCTGCTCGAGCGCCCGGCTCAGCTCGTCCTCCGCCTCCTCCGCGTTCGCGCTGACCTGCGTGGTGATCAGCACGGCGAAGTTCTCGATGGCGATGGCCACATGGCGCAGCAGTTCGTTGAGCGCGACCGCCACGTCGGCGGGGAACAGCGCCTCTTCGGTGCGCTCCTTCGCGAGGTCCGTCAGCGTCCTGGTCAGGACCCGCAGCACCACGGCGCAGATCTCCAGCGTGTCCAGGCCCGTCCGCAGGACGACCCGGGACAGCAGCCCCTCGCGGACCCGCGGGTTCCACCGCAGGCTCTCCTCCGCCTGCCGCAGGGAGGCGTCCACCTCGACGATGTCGTGGTCGAGACGGCGGGCCTCGTGCAGCCGGCCGGCGGCGCGCTCGACGGGGGTGTGCCCGGACAGCTCGGCGCCGATGTCGCGGAAGAGCCGGCCCATGCGGCGGGACAGCCCCTCGATGGACTCCCCCGCGGACTCCACCCAGACGGGTGGCGCGAACAGGAGGTTGAACAGCAGACCCACGCCGGCCCCGATCAGGGTCTCCAGGATGCGGTCCCACGCGGTGTTCGCCACCTGGCTGACACCCAGGACGAGCATGGCGCTGATCGCGACCTCGGGGACGAACTCATCCACCCGTACGAAGCGTCCGATGACCAGCGAGGTGAGGATCGTCAGGCCCAGAGTCCACCAGTTCAGCCCGACCAGGGAGCTGAAGGCGCTCGCGATGAGGACGCCGGCCACCACCGCGTTGACGCGGCGGATCCCCGTCGTCAGTGTGGCGTACAGGGTGACCTGGACGACGAGGAGCGCGGTCAGCGGCGCCGTCAGAGGGGCCGGTTGGGGGGTGAGCCACACCGCGGCCTGATAGGCGATGACCGCTGCCGCGGTGGAGCGCAGGGTCTGGGCGACGACCGGTTCGTTGGACCTCTGGACGAGTTTGACGACGGGATCAGGTACGACGGGCATCTCCCACCCCTTCCCGATCATGGAGGGCTCAGGCATCGGACCTGAGCCGGTGACCGGCACGGGGCTTCGGGCGGACCGGCGTGGGTGTGAAGTTACCCGCGCCGGTCCGGGCCGCGACGCATCCTCCTGGTGTCGCCGGCAGCGTCACCCGGTCGCCGACCGGGAGGAACAGGAGGACCGGGAGACGGCGCCCGAACTGCGGGTGCGCTCAGCTGACCAGTTCGTGGCCGGCCTTCACCGCGTCCTTGCCCGCCTTCACGGTGTCCTTGACCGCTCCCACCTTCCTGTCCAGCTTGTCTCCGACGACGCCCTGCGCCGCTTCCTTGGCCTGCTGGCCGGTGGTCGCGGCGGTCTGCGCCGTGCCACTCAGGGTTCCTCCGAAGTCAAGAGCCTGGGCACAGGGGGCGGCGGCGGCAAGAAGCGCGGAACTTGCGGCGGCGGCAGTGAGAAATCGACGAACGTTCATGATCGATGTAACGCGCGGGACGCCGAGAGGGCACGCAAACCATGAACAACCCACCCTCCGGGACGTAGCAGCGTGAGGGCGGGCAGCCGGTGCCACCGGGGCGCGGTCAGGCGTTCTCCGAGGTCGTCCCGGGCATCCCCGTCCACTCGATCGTGTAGTACCGCAGCCGCTCGTCCTCCGCGACGAGCCGCATGCCCGCCGCGGCCATGACGCACTGCGACGCGATGTTCTCCCGCGCGGTGTCACCGTGCACGCGGGAAATGCCGCGGGCGCGCGCGAACACCAGCAGTGCGCGCAGCGCCTCGCCCGCGTAGCCGTGCCCCCGGGCGGCCGGGACCAGGCCGTAGCCGATGGTCACGCCTCCGTTCTCGTCCGCGGGGCCGTGGAAACCCAGCCCGCCCATCACCAGATCGTCCTCGCGGCGGCGGAGCTCGTACGCGCCGAACGGCTGGGGATCCCCGCTCTGCTCACAGGTGTTCAGGAAGCGCCGGGCGCCGGCGACATCCCCCTGGTCCGGATACCCCGGTGCCCACCGGGCCCCCTCCCCGGGCACTCCCGCCATCACCTGCCGCGCCTCGACGACGCTCATCGGATGCAGCACCAGCCGCGCCGTCACAAGATCTTCCATGGCATCGAGGAGTATCACGCGCGCTGCCGGGAGCACACCCGGATTTACCCCGGCGGCCTGGTGCCGATGACGACGGTGGCGTACAGCTCCTCCGAAGTTGCCACCCGTGGAATCAGTCCGTCGCGGGCGACGATGCCGACGGCCTCCGGTACCTGCCGCTCGCTGGTCTCGAAGAGCAGATGGCCGCCCGGGGCCAGCCAACGGGCCGCTTCCGCGGTCACCCGCCGCAGGACGTCCAGTCCGTCGGTACCGCCGTCGAGTGCCACCCGGGCCTCGTGGACCCGGGCCTCCGTGGGGAGCAGTTCGATCTCTTCGGTCGGTACGTACGGCACGTTCGCGAGCAGGATTCCGACCCGGCCCCGCAACGGACCGGGCAGCGGCGCGTAGAGGTCCCCTTCGTACACCTGGCCACCGACGGCGTCGACGTTGCGCCGGGCGCACCGCACCGCGGCCGGGTCGATGTCGGCGGCGTACAACTCCACCGGGCCGGGCCCGGAACCCGGGTCCCCGTTCCGGTCGGACACCAGCGCGGCGCCCAGGGCGCCCGAGCCGCAGCACAGGTCGACGACCACGGACCCCGGCCGGAGCAGGGCCGCCGCCTGATCGACGAGGAACTCGGTGCGGCGGCGGGGCACGAAGACCCCGGGGTCGACGACGAACCGGTGGCCGTGGAACTCCGCCCAGCCGAGGACGTGTTCGAGGGGCAGACCGACGACGCGCCGTTCCACCATGGCGGCGAGTTCGGCGGGGGTCCGTGCGGTGGAGACGAGCAACTCCGCCTCGTCCTCGGCGAACACACAGCCGGCGGCGCGAAGCCTGGTGACGATGGCGGGGAAGGGAAACACTGATGGTGAAGCCGGCACGATGAGCCTTTCGGAACGCCTCTGGGCGCTCCCGCGGGTCACCTATGCCTGACGGTGAGCCGCACGGCCGCGAAGGGGGAGCACCCGACCTGATACAGCGGTGATGGGTCCCACCTCCTCAGTTGATCATTGGTAACGACGGCAACACTGTACCTGACCCGGGCCGGGCGGCAGCGGCACCCCGGTGAACGCGACGGCCCGCCCGGGCGCCATGTACGAGGACGCGGTGGCACGGGCCAAGGCCGCCTTCGATCTCGTCGAGAACGGCCTGCGGGGCTACGCCGTCCGCTGACCGGCGGCAGGGTGACGCATCGTCAGTTCGGGGGCCTGCCGCCATCCAGGCCACGGCGCGCGAAGTACCGCGCGTAAAGGGTCGCGCCGAGACCGATCCACGCCGCGGCCAGTAGCCATCCGGCAAGGACGTCGCTCGGCCAGTGCATGCCGAGGTAGACCCGGGTGCCGCCGACGGCCGCGGCCCAGCACAGCAGAACGGCGCAGCACACTCGCGCGACCGCCGGGCGGCCGCGGACGGCCGCGGCCCAGGCCAGCAGACCGGCGGCCATCGCCGAGGTGGTGGCGTGCCCGGACGGGAAAGCGAAGCCGGACGCGTGGCCGGCCCAGTCGCCGACGGCCGGCCGGGCCCGGCCGATCGCTTCCATCAGGCCGTACCGGACGGCCTGCCCGACGCCGAGGAAGACCGCGGCCCCGAGTACCGCGTACATCCGCTGCCGGGTGTCACGCCCCACGATCAGCCCGGCGGCCACCGCCATCGCGTACGGCCAGAACCCCGTACCGCTCGCGGTGATCCGGCGCGCCACGGTCAACGCGAGGTGCGGCCGGTGGACCATCGACCAGGTGTGCGCGGCCCCGTCCCCGGGGAACGGCGCTCCGTGGCGGATGAGGACGAACACCGCCAGCAGGACGAAGGCCCCTGCGCAGACCGCGGCGGCGGCCAGGGAGAGCGGGAAGTGGGCGCGCGGCCGCGTATCGCCGGGGTCGACGCGGTTCGCGATCATGCCGGCCTGCCTCCTCACCCACCGAGCGCCCGGCACGGTCCGTTACCGGCGGCCCGCGGCGGAGCTGTCTGTCTACAGCACTGTAGACGATTGGAACGGCCGGACCGTTCCCGGGGAACGATCGACGCGGACTCCCGTCCATGGCCCGCCGCCTGCGGGAATGTCGCCCAGGGGCCGCCGCGCACGCTGTGCCCCGTCCGGGCGCTTCACCGGCACCGGCCTGGTGGGAAATGCCCGGCAGTGGGTAGTCGACGCTCATGAGTAATTTCGTCGTCTCCTTGCCGGGCACCCTGAAGGCGCCGCTCACCCCTGAGACCAGGGGGAAGATCCTGGCCGCTCTCCAGGGCACCGATCCCCATGAAGTCGCGGAGGGCGAGTCCGCGGATCTCGACGCGCTGAGCCTGAACCCGGACACCTCCACGTTCACCCTCCGTCTGGAAGTGGAGGCGGAGAACAGCGGTACAGCACGTGCGGAGGCCCTCGCCCTCGCCGAGAGCGCGCTGCGCGGCGCCGGTCTGGACGAGCAGTCCGCGCCCTTGGGGAATCCCGTGATCACCGCGATCGATGTGAACTAAGGCCGGGTCCTCCGGATACCTGCTACCGGAAACCGGCTGGTGGAGCCGGAATCGCCGCGGCTAGCATCCGGTGATGACGACTCCGGCAGACCAAGATTTCCACGATGCGCTCCGCCGGGCCGACATCGGCCGGTTGGCGGACCGGTTGGACGTGCGGGACTGTTCGCCGGACGTCTTCGGACGTCTCGTCCGGCACGAGAATCCCCGGGTCCGGTACCTGGGGCTGACCCTGCTGAGCGAGCGGCTCGCCTCGGACCCCCGACCCGACGACGTCGAGTCGGCCGCGTTCGCCGCGCAGCTGCCGGGATCGGCGGCCGGACCGCCGGAGGCGGCGCTCGTACTGGCAGGACTCTACGAACGGCTGGGGCCGCACCTCGACGGGCGGCCCTGGCCGTTGTGGCGTGCGGCGCCGCTGCCGGTGCGGGTGCGGATCGCCTGGCTGCGCGCGGAGCTCCTCAACGATCCGGCGGCGCTCCGCGAGGAACCGCCGGGAGAGCTGCTGTACCAGGCCGTACGGGGAGCATCCGTCGCCGACGCGCACCGACCCGGGCAGCTCGTGGACGAGCTGGCGCGCACCGACGACCCGGTGCTGACGGCCGCGGCGCTGCGACTGGCCCGGCAGGGCCTGCACGCCGGGCTGCTGGCTCCGGCGCTGGTCCGCGAACAGCTGATGCGGCTGCTCGGTGCCGGAACCACGGACGTCACCGACGTCACGGCCGACGTGCTCAAGGAGCTCGCCGAGCCATGGGCGGCGCTGGATCCGTTGCCGGCCGGGCTGCTGGCCCCCTTTCTCGGCCCGGCTTCGGCGAACGCCGGGCCGGCCGCAGCCGAGGCCGCGCTCACGACCGCGGCCCGGCACGGGCACCGCCACCACCTCCAGCGGGTCGTCGACGATCCCGACCTGTCGCCGGCTCTCCGGCGGCGCGCGATGGAACTCCTCGGCGACCTGGCCGACCGTGCGGTCATCGCCC
>NZ_JAPVLS010000156.1:0-11735 GCF_027158125.1 Streptomyces sp. H39-C1 | reverse complement strand
ACGGAGCTCCTTCGGCAACAAGCTGTCTTGGACGACTGCCTGTACCAACGAGCTCCGTTGCACTACGTCGAGAAACCTTCCAGGCACTTGCGTGACCTGCGAAAACGCTAACTACCCGGCCTTGGGGGAGGCCCCGGTCTTCTGCAGCGACTACGACTTCCGCATACCGACGTATCAACGCCCGTACGCGTGGGGGGTCGACCAGGCCGACCAGCTGCTGTCCGACCTGGTGGAGACATTGGACAGCGGGTCGGACGAGCCCTATTTTCTCGGGTCGATCGTGCTGGTGAAAGACCCTTCCCAGGCCATCGCTGAGGTCATCGACGGGCAGCAGCGGCTGACCACTTTGACGATCCTGTTTGCGGTGCTGCGGGACTTGGCCGACGATCCGGAACTGCAGGCGGAGTTGGATGCGGCGGTGGCGGAGCCGGGCAAAATCTCCAAAGGTCTGGCTGCCAAGCCGCGGCTGACCCTGCGCAGCAAGGACGCGGAGTTCTTCCGGAGCAACGTGCAGACGAGGGGTGCCATTCCAGCGCTGCTGGACCTGTCGGCTGCCGGACTGAAGACGGACGCGCAGAAGGCCCTACGGGACAACGCCAAGTCGTTGCACAAGGCGCTGTCCGAGTGGACGGCCGGCCGACGGCTCGATCTGGTGCAGATGCTGATCATGCGTACGTTTCTCGTCGTCGTCAGTACGCCCGATCTCCACAGCGCGCACCGGATCTTCAGCGTCATGAACTCCCGCGGCCTCGACCTCTCCCCGGCCGATATCTTCAAGTCCCAGATCATCGGCGACCTAGGTGAGGGCCATGCCGCGGACGTGGCAGCCGCGAAGTGGGAGAACGCCGAGGAAGCTCTGGGCCGCGACGACTTCGGGGACCTCTTCCTGCATCTGCGGATGATCTACGCGAAGGAGCGCGCCAAGGCGGAACTGCTCAAAGAGTTCCCCAAGCAGGTCCTCGAGCACTTCCTCCCGGGCAAGGCACAGGCCTTCGTCAACGAGGTACTGGTGCCCTACGCGGATGCGTACGCCCAGATCCGGGATCACGACTACGCCGCCGCAACCGGCGCTGAGCGGGTCAACGTCTGGTTCCAGCGCCTGGTGCAGATCGACAACAACGACTGGCGGCCATCGGCACTCTGGGCGCTCCGTAATCACGCGCCGGACCCGGAGTGGCTCGCCAAGTTCTTCCAGGCTCTCGAACGCCTAGCCGCCAGCATGTTCATCCGCCGCGTGTACACCACGCCACGAGTCCAGCGATACGCGGAGCTGCTGAAGGAGCTCGACGCCGGCCAGGGGCTTGCTTCCCCCTCACTCCGGCTCACCGAAGAAGAGCTCTCGGCAACCCGCGAACGTATCAACGGACCTCTGTACCTGGACCTCAAGACCCGCAAGTACGTCCTGCTGCGCCTGGATGAAGCGCTGGCCAAGAGCTCGGGCGTCGTCTACAACCACCCCCTGATCACCGTCGAGCACGTTCTCCCGCAGAACCCGAAGGCCGACTCCCAGTGGCTCGCCGACTTCACCGACGATGAACGGCAGTTCTGGACCCACCGGCTGGGCAACTTGGTCCTGCTCAACCGCTACAAGAACGCCGAGGCGCAGAACCACGACTTCGCCAAGAAGAAGGCCACGTACTTCACCGGCAAGCTCGGTGTCGCCAACTTCGCCTTGACCGCAAAGGTGGTCAGTGCGAACAGCTGGACCCCCACCACCCTGGCGGCCCGCCAGAGCGAGCTCATCGGCGAGCTCTGCTCCGCCTGGGAGCTATAACGCCCCATGGCAGTCTCTGGCCTCGCCGGGTGGTGGCCAATGAAGGTCAGCGAACGACAGTCTGGATCTCGCGGACGGTCAGGTCGGTGGTGGTACCGAAGGTCCCGTCGGGGAGGTCGACCGGCTTGGGATTGTCGGTGCCCGTCCAGCTGATCTTCCAGGTGACGGTGGCCTTGAAGTGATACGGGCTGTTGGCACCGGACGCGTGGCGGTAGGTCACGCCGCACGGCGGCGTGCCATGGGCAGTGGCGGTGTAAGGGGTGCCGATGCTGCCGTCCTTACCGAGCGGGCAGACGCCATTGGCGGGATAGACGTCGGCATCGGGCGTGCCCGGGTCGAGGGTGACACCCACTGGGGTCGCGGTGGTCGTCGCGGACATGCCGAGCAGCGGTACCGAAGCGGTGACCGAGACCGGATGGAAGGCGGTCTTGTCCAGCCACGCCCAGGTCGCCAGGTTGACCGTCTGCGGAGCCTTGGCGTCAGGGTTCAAGCTGATCTCTGTGTCCGGGACACGGAGTTCGGCGTAGGCGAGTTCGGAGAGGACCTTCGGGTTGATGGCGTTCGGCTCTTTGGGCTGTTCACGCGTGGCAGCCCAGAAGTCCTTCGTCTCGAAACAAGCGGCAACCTGGACGCGATCGGAGTCGGTCATCGGCGTCTTGCCGGTGTCGTCGCGGAAGTCCGCAGTCCACCAGTAGCCCTTGCCGGCCTTATCGAGGTTCCAGTCCGTGTACGGGTGGCCCTTTTCGTAGTGGTCGTACATCGAGGCGACCCACGTCTTGTCGCCGGTGATCGACAGGCGGTCGGTCCACAGCGCCTTGAACGCCTTCGGGTCGTAGTTGGGTGCGAACCAGCACGGTGGCGGTGTCCAATTGGTGGCCGGGGTCACCGGCCCGACGGACTTGCCCGCACCGTTCTTGCTCCGGTCGTACGTGACGGCGCCGGCCTTGGCGGCGATGGTGTGCTCGTCGTTGTTGTTCGTTCCGGAGCTCTGTCCGGACTGCTCGTCACCTCCGCCGGGAGTGGTGGCGTAGGCCGCAGTCGGCACGCAGAGCAGGGTCACGCAGATGACGAGAGCGCCGGCACCGAGGCGGTTCAGACTCACGGCTGGCACTGTGCGGACCCCCGCTGGGTGAGAACGTCACTGGTCTGCCACACGCCCTGGGTGCTCTTCTCCAGTTTCGTCACGTACAAGACGTAGGCGTCTTTGGTGACCGGCGTCGTCAGGACCTTGCCACTCTTGCGGTCCTTGGCGTACCCCTTGCTCTCATCGCCGCAATAGGTCAGAGCCGCGCCGCTACCCGTGAATGTGACGCCGGGGTTGTAGTAGCGCGTGGTCCCGGTGAGCGAGTAGCCGTGGTCCAGATACCACTTGATCGACGTGCGTGCGGAGGACTGCGTGCTGCCCTTGGAGTAGAAAGAGACGGCCGGTGAATCGGGTTTCCCGTTCACGATCGCCTCATCCATGGCACGCACGCGCTCCGCGGCGTCCGCCCAGACAGCATCCTTCTTTGCGTCTCCACTGGAGGCGCCTTCGAAGGTGAGTTTGAGATCTGCGGGGAGAGCGACCTTCGGTCGCTGTACCGCATCGGCAGTCGGCGAACTCGCCGATGTTGGACCGTTGGTCGGAACGCCGGCAATCTTGTCCGATCCGTCGTCGGAACCACCGCCGCAGGCGGTGAGCAGCAGGACGGCGGCGGCCACAGTGGCCGCCATAGGCAGAGTGCGGGTAGTCACGTACACCCCTTCAGGCTTCTCGAACATCTAAGCTCCCTCACGCTATCGGGCGACGGGATGCGGGCGACAGACGGCCTGTGTCTCGTCGCTGGGGCGGAGGGTGCTACGAGTTGTCCCGGACGTATTCGCGCAGCCGTTCCTCGATGCGGGCCAGCCACTGCTTCCAGCTCGTGCCCTTCGGCGGATATCCGTAGAAGCCAAGCATGCGGAATGCATGCTCCAAGGATTTTTCCGACGAGGTGATCGCACGGACGTCGGCAATGTTCTGCAGAATCGTCCCGGCCCAATCTGTATCGCTCCCGAGCGCTTCGATGAATTCGGTGAGCGCTCCCTCGTGATCGTAGTCGTCCTGCCAGTACATATAGAACTGGCCGCCGAGCAACGACCCGAGGTCGGAAAATCGCTCCTTCCATTCCCACCGGGTCTGCGGGGGCGCCTGCACCGCCTTTTCTCCGTCGGCGACAAACCTTTGCAAATGCGGCAGCATACGGTTGAAATGTTCAGCCGGGTCCGCTTGGTCCGAGGCATGCAGGCGCTCCGGACTGATGCCCGCGTCGGCGAGTTGCAGGAGAACCTCGTCCGTGGGCCCCTCCGCGAGGATCCGCTCGATCTCCGAAATCACCCGGGTCGCCCGGCCAGGATGGCGCGCGGCTTCCCGCAGGTAGCTCAGCATCGCCGGCGAAGGCGCCTGCTTCGTGTCGATGTCAGCCGCGGGTCCGTTCGGGTCAGCAATACGAGCCTCCCTGCGGGCCGCAGCGTAAGCGTGCAGCAGGCCCGGGAGCTCCTGGAACCAACGTTCATCCGGTTCCGAGGTGGGCTCGCCCTGGTCCTCATACGACTGGTCGGCCATGCGCAATACCTTTGCTGATAGCAGATGATGGGGCGTTCACGGCCTGTGGAAGCTGACGCAGGCGGTAACACTGCTTCGGGTGCGGAGCCGCGTCACGGACTCGGAAAAGCGGTAAGAATCTTGTAGCCCTCCGGTGCCGACGGATCCCGCTTGATCACGATCGTGACCCCGTCCACCGAGTGCGGCGCGATCCCCATCATCATCTCATCGCGAGTGATGCTCTTCCCGATCTCAGCGTTCTCGAACCGCGAAGTGAAGTCCTGCTTCAAACCCTTGCCGCTCTTCAGCCACGTCTCAATCTTGCCTTTCTGATCCTTCATGACATCGTTGACGGCCTTCTGCGCCTCGGTGTAGCTGTGGAACGACGACGCCGCATCCAGACCTTCTTTCGTGATCCGATCGCGCAGATCCTGATCTTTCTTGCCAACATGTTTGCCGATGGAGTGACCGCCCGCTGCCTCTTCCTCTGCGAGGTCGATTTCCCGGGCAAGAGGCGGCTTCGGGCCACCACGTGGCCACTTGTCCTCGAAATTCCTCAGGAGGACCTGGAGTTCGTCCCACTTGCTACCGAGCATCTCCCGTAGACGGGACAGATCCGCCATGGCCCCGCCGTCCTTGCCCGCAAGGGCCAGGGCGGGACCCAGCGGCCCGATGGACTTCCCCAGCTCGGAGATGAGCTTTCCAGCGGAACCAAAGGCGATACCGAGGAGGGCTCCCATCTCCAAGTCGTCCTTGATCGCGCCGGGATCCTTGAGCCGCTCGGTGTCGAAGAGCGCGTCCCAGGCGAGCGCGGTGCCGGCGCCGGACAGCGCCATCTTGGCGATCGACTCGAGCGCCTTGAGGGCGCGGGCGAGGCCGCCGACGGATTCGATGAGGGCTTCGAGGATGCGGGCCATGCGACGGCCGGCTTCTTCGATGCGGGCGATCAGCGCCATGATCTTCATGGCGCGTTCGCCGGAGGCGATCGCGGCGGCGGCCTCGGCGATGGGCCCGGTGATCAGGGTCAGTGCCAGCGCCGCGGCTTCGAACTCGATGATCTCGGCGGCGATCACGCCGATCTCGGATATCAGCTCGTGCGCTTCGTCGGCGAAGTGCTGGAGCGCTGCCTCACCCTTGTCGAGGATGCCGCAGACCTTGTCCGCGTGGCCCCGGACCTGATGAGCGCGGGCTGCGAACGCCTCAGCGGCTTTGCCCTCCCACTGCACGCCGTCCAGCGCGGTCATGGTGTGCCAGGAGGCGTCCGACAGATCCTTGGCGAGGTCTTTCCAGTGCTTGGCTATCTCGCGGATGCCGTCGGGGTCGACCGCCGGGTCGGTGACGCCGATGAACTCCAGCACATCGGCCGTGGAGTGGCCTATCGCCTCGTTGAGTTTGTGCAGGTAGTGCAGCGGATTGAGGCTGTGATGCAGGGGATTGAGATCGACCACGCCGGCTACGCCCTGCCCTTGCCCTGGCCAAGTTTTCCGGCGATGAGCCTGTCGACCTCGTCGATGAGCGTCCCGATGTCCCCCAGCGCGGTGGCCTCGTCGCCCCACTCACTGTGCAGCGCCTCGACTGCATCACCCAGCTGGTCCATGGCGTTCCCGACGGTGTGGGTCGCGGACGTCAGCGAGCCGAGCGCGCCGAACGCGGACAGATCACCGGCTGCAGCACGGAAGGCGCTCAGCGCCTTGGGCAGCTTGTGCGTCGCGTTCCGCAGATTGGTCGCGGCGGCCGTCATCGACGCCGCTTCCGTGTGCAGATCCCCCGCCATGCCAGCCCATCCCCCATACCCACCACGCTCGCCACCAGCGGCGAGCTCCAACTACAAGATCATGTCGATCACGCCTTGCGGCACTGACAGCGCCGACGAGGGGCCAGCCGAAGCTCCCTGCGTGCCCGGGCCATCGCCATCCATGTGACCACTGATGCGCTTGGGGCGGTAGTACGCATTTCAGCCCCATGGCGTTCCGCCGTCGACAACTTCCCGGCCGGAAGAGCGCTACAGAACCACCGTTGGTACAGAGGAAGACGTGGGTGAGCATGCCTGAGGCAGCCGACAATGCCCCGGCGTCGCACCTGGTTGGTTCACAACGCTTCTATGACCATGCTCCGCGGTCGGCGTGCCAGCTACGTGCGCCGGTCTCGCCGCCAAGCAGAGGATCCGCGAAGGCCGTGACCAGCGCCACCACAACGCTGAACGTCTCTGGGTAACCGGCTGCCGCCGGGCCCTGTCGACGGCGCCAGGCAGCATAGGACGTCTGCCGGCGCTCACCGAGGTCCGTGACCGAGGCACTGAGCAGCTGGAGGTCAATGCCCCGGTGAGCGGCCGTGGCTGTGAGCGCTGCGGCGAGTTCGCCGCCGTCGAGACTGTTGAGCGAGATCAGACGGTAGAGATCCGCATAGTCGCGGTCACGGGTGTTGAAGTCGCCGAGCGACACCGCAGTAGAGAGCTTCTCCGCGATGACTGTGGCGATCGGATAGCCGAACAGCCGGAAGCTCTCAGCGGCGAGATGCTGGGGGTACTCGATGATCTGCGGACTCGGTGTGACGGGATCCCCGAAGCTGACATCCAGCTGCAGCTTGAGGCGCGCACGGGCGATCGTGGCAACCATCACCAGACGCACACCGTGGTACTCGTCATCCTCACGGATCGGCACGGTCTTGAGCGTGGTCGGATCGAATGCGACACCATCGTCGAACTCCAACTCCGCGATCGCAGCGATCCTGCGTACGATCTCGGCATCATCGCCGGGGAAAGCGCGGGCGAGGATGTCGATGTCACGGGTCATCCGACGGGCGCCGAACTGGGCGAGCAGGAGTCCGCCCTTAAGGACGAAGTGCTTCCCGCCGAGAGGTGATTGCGCCAGCCTGTAGAGGAAGCGTTCGAGCACGTACTCGACCATGACCTCGTCGGTGGACCGTCCCTGCCTCCGGGCCAAGTTGCGCAAGTCGTTGTAGACGCGGCCGGCTGTGGTGTCGCGGGTCGGCTTCGACATCAGGCAAGAACCGCCTCAACAGCAGGACGGACAACAGACAGGACTCCCAGTTCGCGCGCGATGCGCTGCAACTCGCCAACACCTTCACGCCCGCTCCCGCGCACATACCGGCCGAGCGCGGAGAGCGCGAGCATCTCCCCGAAACGGCTCCGTAGGCGCATCGCGTCAACAACACTGCGCGCGGCGCCGTATACAGCGATGGTCTCCCCCGGCGCCGCTTCGAACTGCTCAACCCCCAGGCTGAACGTCGCCGCCGCATACTGAGCGACCACGACAGGCGGATAGGAGATCACCGGCCGGTGCGTGCCACGCGCAACAGCGATATGTACCGCTGAGGGGATGTCGTCGATCAGCTCGTGAAGAGCGAGAGCTGACTCGCCGCACAGGACAGCATGAGGAGCCCGAGCGCAGACAGCGAGCAGGTCCAGGTACGCGGTCTCCGGTGCGGTCGCGAGACGGTAGACACCCCGCGACAGCTCGTCAATCTCCCCGGCCCGGGCCAGAGCGGCCAGATCCCGCGGCGACAGGGCCGCTCCACGAGCCTGCGCCGTGGTGAACGTGGGCGGCAGCGCAGCCAACCGCAACCCGAGCCGAGAGTCATCTTCCGAGGGATCCACGTATCAAATCCTACCCATATGCGGCCCTCATGGGATGGATTCAATACAGATCCTAGCGAGGCCCGTACCCGAGCAGCCCTTACCGCTCACGCACACGGCCCTCCGCATTCCTCCTCTGAAGGCCGATACATCCCCTGACCTGCTGTTTCATTGAATCTCTGCCGCGTTCAAGCCTCCGGCCCTCGCCTTACAAGAGCCGCTGGGATCGTGATCTTGAGTGACTGAACGTGCCGCGCGGTGCTGTTCCTGCTGGTCAGCGCCGCGCGGCATGTTTCACTGTCCGTGACTGGGTGGCTCCTTCCGGACCGTCCGCTCACGCATCGCTCACGCAAATGGCCCCCGCGAGACGCCCCCTCTGGGCAGCCAGCTCTAGCGGTACGGCAATCCCGGGACGCGACCGCCACTCTGCGAGTCATACACCGAGGAGGCGTGGTTCGGCGGAAACTCAGACTCCGACGGCATTCTTGTGATCCCATCAGAGCATCCAGGATCGTTCCACGAAGCCTGATAACCCCTGTTATCGAGGGTTAGTGGGACTCTGCCGAGCGCCAGCCGTATGGTTCGAATGCACCGGGCAGCAGACGCTCTAGGGGCCAGCGGTGGGCGGCGCCCGATTAGGCCACCGTTGCTTGCACACGGATCGTTGGAGAGGAGCGCACATCATGGATCACCTTACGGAAGCGGAGCTGCGCTCCTCGGATTTCCCTGCGGCTGGGCCTCTCGTCTCGATGTCGGACATTGCGGCTCTCGCACAGGTGAAGCGCCCTGTGGTCTCCACTTGGCGCCGGCGGCACGCGGACTTTCCGGCCGTCGTCGCGGAGAGTGCCGGCCGTCCTCTGTTCGACGGCGGCCAGGTGACCGACTGGCTCACCGCCACTGGCCTCGGCAACGCCGATCCGACCGAACTTCGTTCCGAGACAGCTCTCTTCGGCATCAAGGCGCAGGCACGCCGGTTCGGCGCACAACAGCTTGTCGAGGTTGTTGGCAGCCTCCTCTGTCTGCGCAAGCTCGACGGTCACCCGCTGGCCAACGTCGTTTCGGATAGCGATGTCACCGCTGCGGACAACGACCGGGAGCTATGGGCCGCCGTGCTAGCCAGGGCCGGACGGATGGATGCCGAGGACGAGTTCGTCCTGCGCGAGCTTCGCTCTGTGGATGCGGCAGCAGCCCCGCTCGCCAGGCTCGCTGAGAACTTGGTCGAGGCCGCCTACGACGAGCGAGGCGCATACGAATGGCTGATCGCCTCCCGCTCTCGGCTGGGCCTCGACTCGCTCGCCGCAGATGCCCTGGCCCCAGAACTGCAGGGCCTCTTCACCCAGCTCACCGATCTCGGCTCCCGACTCGAGCACGGCCGATCCTTGACCCTCGCCGACCCGAACGCCCGCGTAGGCGACCTCCTCGTCGCGCTACTTCGTGAGGCTGACGACTCTGAGCGCATCACCGTCCTGGCTGCCGATCCCGATGAGCGGCTGGCCCGCATCGTCCGACGCCGCCTGCTCCTCGCGGGCGTCGATGAACTCGCCCTCGACGTACAGACCGGTCACGATCTGGAGGAGCGCCTCGCAGACCCGGACCTCATCGTCACTCAGCTCCCGTACCGTCCCGGCGAGGGCCGCTCGGTGCTTGCCGCCTTGGAAGGCGTCGAGCGCATCGCCGATCTACTCGGATCCGGCTCCACCGCCCTCGTACTAGGGCCCGCCGACGCCCTTGTGGACGCACTACGGGGCACGGAGGAATCACAGCTGCGCTCAGCTCTCCTACGTAGCAAGATCGTCGAGGCCGTCATCGCCCTACCCGGTGGCGTGCTGCCCTACCGCCCTGGCTACCGGCCGGCTCTCTGGATTCTCACCCGAGACCCCGTTCCGTCGGCCGAGGGCAAGGTCTTACTCGCCGACATCAGCGCCGAGCTTCTGAGCGAGAGCGTACGCACCCAGCTGGCCGAGGACGTTCTCCTCTGGCGCGCTGAGGGATTCCGCGCTCTCGACGGCCACGACCCCCGCTACGGACGCGTGGTGGATATCGCCGATCTGGACCGCGCTTTCGGCGGCCCGCTGACCCCGCCCGCACCGCCCGCCTCCGCGATCCTGTCCCGCACGGTCACCGAGCGACCCGCGCTCATCGCTGAGGCCGAGGCGCACCTTGAGCGTGCGGAGGCACATGCCCGGTCTTACGGGGACGAGCACGGCCCGTACCACGGGGGCATCCTGCGACGGATCGGGCGCATGCCCCGGCGGACCACCCTCGGCGCGCTGATCGCGGAGGGCAGGGTCGTCAAGCTTCAGGGCAACCGCCTCGACGAGAACCATCTCGTCGGGGACGGCCACCACACGGTACTTGGCCCCGAGGAAATCACCGGGGGCGGTGGCGTCGGAGCACGCCGCATGGACCGACTGGTGCTGGCAGCGAAGTACGACCGGGTGGCGCTCACCGAACCAGCCGACGTCGTCTACACCCTGGTGCCCCGACTTGGCCTGTACGTCGATTACGAGGGATTCAGCGTCGTTGCCTTCCCGGCCCGTGTGCTCCGCGTAATCCGCGGCACCGTACGTCCATTGACCCCACGCGTGCTGGCGGCCCTGCTCGGAGCCGCCCGCAATACCGGACGCAGCCCCAGCGCCGTACGCCCCGCCCGCCGGATCGAGGAGTACCAGCTGCCCGATCTCGACCCGGACGACGTCGAACGCTTCGATGTCCTGCTGGCTGAGACCGAGCGTCGGGAGGCGTTGCTGCGCGCTCAGGCCGACGCGCTCGCCGAGGCCCGGCGGCTGACGGTCGCCGGCCTGGCGGACGGCACCCTCACGCTGGACCGCACATGAACTACCCACCTGACATAGTGCATTCCTTGACCATTGACGCTGTGTTGTCGCGCAGTCACCAGGAAGAAGGATCGATGCCCCCGCGTAAGCGAACCGCCGCCGGACAGGGCGAACTGCCCGGTGTCTCCAGCACCAAGGAGATCCAGGACATCCTGTGGAAGGCCGCAGACAAGCTCCGTGGCTCAATGGACGCCGCCCAGTACAAGGAGTTCGTGCTGGGCTTGGTGTTCCTGAAGTACGTCTCGGACGCCTTTGCCGAGCGCCGTGAGGCGCTAGCCGCCGACCCCGAACTCGCGGCGATCCCGGAGCACCGGCGAGCGGCGTTCCTGGAGGAGAAGGACGAGTACACCGAGAAGAACGTCTTCTGGGTGCCCCCGACCGCCCGCTGGAACTACATCTCGGAGAACGCGTCGAGTGCGGAAGGCGGCGTCGGGAAGCTTCTCGACGAGGCCATGGACGAGGTCATGAAGGCCAACAAGGCCCTCACCGGCGTCCTCCCGAAGATCTTCAACCGCGACAACGTGGACCAGAAGCGCCTGAAGGAGCTGGTCGACCTCATCAGCGACGCCCGCTTCACCGGGCACGGCGACCGCCCGGCACAGGACGTGCTCGGCGAGGTCTACGAGTACTTCCTGGAGAACTTCGCCAGGGCGGAGGGCAAGCGCGCCGGCGAGTTCTACACCCCCGCTAGCGTGGTGCGGCTGCTGGTCGAGATCCTGGAACCGTACGAGGGCCGGGTGTACGACCCGGCCTGCGGCTCGGGCGGCATGTTCGTGCAGTCGGGCAAGTTCGTCGCCAAGCGGCGCGGCCAGGACCACACCCACGACATCGCGGTGTACGGCCAGGGCTTGATCAAGTTCCTTAGGTGACCGGTTCGTTGGTGATGCCCAGGATGGGGAGTGCTCGTTGGGGTTCGTCGCGGATCGCCCGGGTGGTCTTGGCGATGTTGTCGGCTCCGAGGGTTTT
>NZ_JAPVLS010000155.1:0-11973 GCF_027158125.1 Streptomyces sp. H39-C1 | reverse complement strand
TCCCAGCGGTAGCTGGGAGGTGCCCCCCGACGGCGTCCGGCAGCGTCCTGGACCTGCCGGCGGCACCGGGAGCGGCGGGTCCGGCCGAGGCGCGGCCGGCTGCCGCCAGCCAGTAGTGCTGGTGCTGGAAGGCGTACGTGGGCAGCGGGGTCCGGCGTGCGCCGGTGCCGTCGAAGAGCGCGGTCCAGTCCACGGCGGCGCCGCGCATCCGCAGCCGGGCGGCGGCCTCGGTGACCGCGTGCGGCTCGGTGCGGTCCCTGCGCAGCACGGGGAGCACGGCGGCGGGCGCCGGTGCGGTCAGGCAGTCGCGGACCAGCGAGGACAGGACGGCGTCCGGGCCCAGTTCGACGAACGTGGCGGCGCCCTCGGCCGCCAGGCTGCCCACGGCGTCGGCGAAGCGCACCGTCTCGCGGACGTGCCGCACCCAGTAGTCGGGGCTGCGCAGCTCCTGCGCGGTGACGGGCTTGCCGGTGAGGGACGACACGATCGCGATGGTCGGCTCGAGGTACGTCAGCCCTGCGGCCACCCGCCCGAACCCGTCGAGCATCGGCTCCATCAGCGCGGAGTGGAAGGCGTGGCTGACGGTGAGGCGCTTGGTCTTGCGGCCCAGGTCACGGAAGTACCCGGCGACCGCCTCGACCGCCGCCTCGTCGCCGGAGACCACGACGGCCTCCGGGCCGTTGACCGCCGCGATCCCGACTCCTTCGGCCAGCCGCGGCAGCACCTCCGCCTCGGTGGCCTGGAGGGCCGCCATCGCGCCGCCGGCCGGCAGCGCCTGCATCAGCCGGCCGCGGGCGGCGACGAGCGCCGCCGCGTCCTCCAGCGACCAGAGCCCGGCGACGTGCGCGGCGGCCAGTTCGCCGATCGAGTGCCCGGCGAGCAGGTCGGGCCGCACGCCCCAGGACTCCAGCAGCCGGTACAGGGCCACTTCGAGGGCGAAGAGCGCGGGCTGCGCGTAGCCGGTCGTGTCCAGCAGCGCCGCCTCCGCGATGCCCGGCTCGGCGAACAGCACCTGCTGGAGGGGGTGTTCGAGGTGCGGGTCGAGCGCGGCGCACGCGGCGTCCAGCGCCCGCGCGAACGCCGGCTGCGAGGCATGCAGTTCACGGCCCATGCCGGGCTTCTGGCTGCCCTGCCCGGTGAAGAGGAAGGCGATACGTCCGCTCCCCTGCGTCTCCTGGACCACGGCCGGGCCCTGGCTGCCCGCCGCGAGCCCCTCCAGCGCGGCCAGCAGGTCCGCCCGGCTGTCGGCGACGAGCGCCGCCCGGTGGCTGAGCTGGCTGCGGGAGGTGGCCAGGGACAGTCCGATGTCGGCGGCCGACAGGTCCGGGCGGTCCGTGACGTGCGCGTGCAGCCGGGCGGCCTGGGCGCGCAGTCCCGCGGCGCCCTTCGCGGACAGCAGCCAGGGCACCGGACGGATCTCCGGGGCCGCGGCGGCCTCGGCCGGCTCCTCCTGCGGTGCCTGCTCCAGGACGACGTGGGCGTTGGTGCCGCTGATGCCGAACGCGGACACCGCGGCGCGGCGCGGCCGGCCGCTGTCGGGCCAGGCGCGGGCCTCGGCGAGCAGTTCGACGGCGCCCGCCGACCAGTCGACGTGCGGGCTGGCCTCGTCGATGTGCAGCGACTTGGGGAGCACCGCGTGCCGCAGCGCCATCACCATCTTGATGACGCCGGCGGCGCCCGCGGCGGCCTGGGTGTGGCCGAGGTTGGACTTCACCGAGCCGAGCCACAGCGGCTGGTCCGCGGGCCGGTCCTGGCCGTAGGTCGCGATGAGCGCCTGCGCCTCGATCGGGTCGCCCAGGACGGTGCCGGTGCCGTGCGCCTCGACGGCGTCGATGTCACCGGTGCTCAGCCCGGCGGCGGCCAGCGCCTCCAGGATCACCTGCTGCTGGGACGGGCCGCTGGGGGCGGTGAGGCCGTTGCTGGCGCCGTCCTGGTTGATGGAGCTGCCCCGCACCAGGGCGAGGACGGGGTGCCCGTTGCGGCGCGCGTCGGAGAGCCGCTCCAGGAGCAGCACACCGACGCCCTCGCCCCAGCCGGTGCCGTCGGCGGCCTTCGCGAACGGCTTGCACCGGCCGTCCGGGGCCAGCCCGCGCTGCCTGCTGAAGTCGATGAACGTGTCGGGGGTGGCCATGACGGTGACACCGCCGGCCAGCGCGAGACCGCATTCGCCGTTGCGCAGCGCCTGCATCGCCAGGTGCAGGGTCACCAGCGACGACGAGCAGGCGGTGTCGACGGTGACGGCCGGGCCCTGCAGCCCCAAGGCGTACGAGACCCGCCCGGACAGCACGCTGCCGGCCGTACCGGTGCCGAGGAAGCCCTCGACGCCGTCCGGGATCGACGCCCGGTCCGAGCCGTAGTCGTGGTACATGACGCCCGCGTAGACGCCGGTCCGGGTGCCGCGGACGGTCGCCGGGTCGATCCCGGCGTGTTCGAACGCCTCCCAGGACGCCTCGAGCAGCAGCCGCTGCTGCGGGTCCATGGCCAGCGCCTCACGCGGGCTGATGCCGAAGAACGCGGCGTCGAAGTCCCCGGCCCCGGCGAGGAATCCGCCCTCCTTGGCGTAGCTCTTGCCCAGGGCGTTCGGGTCGGGGTCGTAGAGGTTCTCGACGTCCCAGCCCCGGTCGGTGGGGAAGCCGCCGGCGCCGTCGCCACCGGCGGCCAGCAGCTCCCACAGCTCCTCGGGCGAGGTGATCCCGCCCGGGTAGCGGCAGCTCATGCCGACGATGGCGACGGGTTCGCGGGTCCTGTCCTCCAGGTCCTGGATACGGCGGCGGGCCTGGAGGAGATCGGTGGTTGCCCGCTTCAGATAGTCGCGGAGCTTCTGTTCGGTGTCCGTGGTCATGCGTGCTTCAGCTCCTTGTATCGGGCGAGCGGGCGATCAGGTGGGACGGGTCAGTCGGAGCCGATCTCGCCGTCCAGCAGCGCGAACAGCTCGTCGTCCGAGGCCTCGTCGACGGTCGCCGCCGCGTCCTGGGCGGCCGGCGCGGGCGCTGCCGCGTCGTGCCAGCGGGACATCAGCGCTTGGAGGCGCACGGTGACCTTGGAGCGGGTCAGCTTGTCCAACCCGTCGGTGTTCAGCAGCGGTTCGAGCTGTTCCAGGCTCGCGAGCAGCGCCTGCGCGGGGTCGTCGTCGGCGGGGGCCAGCGCCTGGAGGAGGTGGTCGGCCAGCTCCAGCGGTGTCGGGTAGTCGAAGACGAGCGTGGCCGGCAGCCGCACCCCGGTCTCGACGACGAGGCGGTTGCGGAACTCCACGGCCGTCAGCGAGTCGAAGCCGAAGTCCTTGAACGGCTTCTCCGCCTCGACGGGCTGGTCGGCGGCGAAGCCGAGCACGGCCGCGACCTGCTTGCGGACCAGCCCCAGCACCAGCTGCGGCCGTTCGCCGGCCGGCAGCGCCGCCAGCCGCGCGGTGAGACCGCCGTCGGCCGCGCCCGCTCCGCCGGCCGCCGCCGCGCGCCGTACCGGCCCGCGCACCAGCGACCGGAACATGCCGGGCACCTCACCGCTCATGGCGCGGCCCAGGGCCCGGGTGTCCAGACCGACCGGCACCAGGAGCGCCCGGTCCGCGGCCACCGCCGTGTCGAACAGCGCGAGGCCCTGCTCCTGGCCGAGGGCGAGGATGCCGCCGCGCGCCATCCGTTCGACGTCGGCCCCGGTCAGGGCCGACCCCATGCCGCCCGTCGCCGGGTCCCACAGGCCCCAGGCGAGCGCCGTGCCGGGCAGGCCCGCTGCCCGGCGCTGCGCGGCGAGGCCGTCCAGATAGGTGTTGGCGGCCGCGTAGTTGCCCTGTCCCGCGCCGCCGAAGACGCCGGCCGCGGAGGAGAACAGGACGAACGCGTCCAGCTCCAGGTCCGCCGTCAGCTCGTGCAGGTGACGGGCGGCGTCGGCCTTCGGGCCGAGGACGGACGCGACGCGGGCCGGGGTCAGCTTGCCGATGACACCGTCGTCCACGATGCCGGCCGTGTGCACGACCGCGCTGAGCCGGACGACACCCGCCAGCAGTCCGGCGAGGCTGTCGCGGTTCGAGACGTCGCAGGCCGCGACGGTCACCGCGGCGCCGGCCGCCTCCAGTTCGGCGACCAGGGTGTCCGCTCCGGGCGCCTCCGGGCCGCGCCGGCTGACGAGCAGCAGGTTCCGTACGCCCCGGGCGGTGACCAGGTGCCGGGCGACGAGCGCGCCCAGACCGCCGGTGCCACCGGTGATCAGTACGGTGCCGTCGGAGCGCCAGGGGGCACCTTCGGCTTCCGCCTCCGACGTGCCGACGCGGACGAGCCGCGGCGCCCACAACACACCGTCACGGAGTGCCAGTTCGGATTCGGCGGCGGAGAGCACGCCCTCCGGAACTCCGTCCGCGTCGGTGTCCAGCAGGACGATGCGGCCCGGGTTCTCGGCCTGGGCGGCCCGGACGAGACCGGTCACCGCCGCCTGGCCCAGATCCGTCACCCCCTCGCCGGGGGTCACCGCCGCCGCGCCACGGGTCAGGACGAGCAGCCGCCCGTCCTCGTTCGCCTCATCGGCCAGCCACTCCTGAAGATCCGTCAGTACGGAGGCGACCGCGTCGGCGGCAGAGCGCCCGGCCGGTGCCGTCAGAACGGTCGGCGCGGGTCCGGAGTCCGTGGCAGCGGAGGTGATCTGCTTCCACTCGACGGTGAACAGCGCGTCGTCCGAGGTGTCCGGGGTGCCCAACTGGGCTGCGGACACCGGTCGCAGGGTGAGCGTGCCGATCGACGCGACCGCGCCGCCCTCGGCGTCCGCGACCCGCACCGAGACCCCGCCGGGGGTGGCCGCCGGGGCGAGCCGTACCCGCAGCGCCGTGGCGCCCGAGGCGTGCAGGGTGACGTCCGACCAGGCGAAGGGCAGCCACATGGCGCCCGCGTCCGCGTCGGCCGGGCCGCTCATCAGGCCGGGGCCGCCCAGCGCGACCGCGTGCAGCGCGGCGTCCAGCAGGGCCGGGTGCAGACCGAACAGCCCGGCCTGCGACTCCTCCCGCTCGGGCAGCGCGACCTCGGCGAAGACCTCGTCGCCGAGCAGCCAGGCGGCCCGCAGGCCCTGGAAGGCCGGGCCGTACTCCAGGCCGCGGCCGGCCAGCTCGTCGTAGAGGTCGTCCACCGCGACCGGCTCGGCGCCGGCCGGGGGCCACTGCGCCAGGTCGAACCCGGCGGCGGGGGCCTGCTCGGTGAGCGTGCCGTCGGCGTGCCGCGTCCAGGCCGTGCCCTCCGGCGCGCCCTCCGGCCGGGAGAAGATCGTCACGGCACGCTGCTCGCCGCCGTCCAGCCGCAACCGCACCTGGACGGCGCCCACGGCGGGGACGACCAGCGGCGCGTGGAGCGTCAGTTCCTCCAGCGTGCCGCAGCCCGCCAGGTCACCGGCGTGCACGGCGATCTCGACGAGCGCGGTGCCGGGGACGATCACGGTGCCGTTGACGGCGTGGTCGGCCAGCCACGGGTGGGTGGCCAAGGACAGCCGCCCGGTGAACAGCAGCCCGTCCGACTCGGGGATGCTCACGGCCGCGCCGAGCAGCGGATGTCCCGCCGTGTCCTGGCCGAAGTCGGCGGCGTCGCCACTGGGCAGGGCGTTGGACGTGAACCAGTAGCCGCGGTGCTGGAAGGCGTACGTCGGCAGGTCCACGAGTCCGGCGGCGGCGCGGCCCGCGAAGAACGCCCGCCAGTCGACGCCGATACCGCGCAGGTACAGGCGGGTGACGGCCTCCACCAGGGTCTGTGCCTCGTCGCGGTCCCGGCGCAGCGCGGGGACCAGGACCGACGCAACGGGGTCTGTCACGCTCTCGGCGCCCATCGCGCTCAGCACGGCGTCGGGCCCCAGTTCCAGGAACGCGCTGACGCCCCGCTCCTCCAGCGCCGTCACGGCGTCGGCGAAGCGCACGGCCTCACGGACGTGCCGGACCCAGTAGGCGGGGTCGGTCAGTTCTTCGGTGGTGGCGGTCTGCCCGGTGAGCGTCGACACGATCGGGATCGAGGGCGCGTGGTACGTGAGCCCGGCCGCGACGGCGCGGAACTCCTCGAGCATCGGCTCCATGTGGACGGAGTGGAAGGCGTGGCTGACGGTGAGGCGCTTGGTCTTGCGGCCCTGCTCGTCGAAGTACGTGACGACCTGCCGGACCGCGTCCTCGTCGCCCGAGACGACGATGGAGGTGGGCCCGTTGACGGCCGCGATCCCGACCCGGTCGGTAAGGCGCGGCAGGACCTCGGCCTCGGTGGCCTGGATCGCCGCCATCGCACCGCCGGACGGCAGTTGCTGCATCAGCCGGCCGCGAGCCGCGACCAGCAGCGCCGCGTCCTCCAGGGACCAGACCCCCGCCACATGCGCTGCGGCCAGCTCACCGATGGAGTGACCGGCCAGCACCTGCGGCTTGATGCCCCACGCGGCGACCTGCCGGAACAGCGCCACCTCCAGGGCGAACAGCGCGGGCTGGGTGTAGCCGGTAGCGTCCAGCGATCCGTCGTCCCCGAACAGCACGTCCTTGAGCGGACGGTCCAGGTGCGCGTCGAACGCCGCCGCCACCTCGTCGAGCGCCGCCGCGAACACCGGGAACGCGGCGTAGAGCTCCCGCCCCATGCCGGCCCGCTGGCTGCCCTGGCCGGTGAACAGGAAGCCGAGCCGGCCGGATCCGGGGCCGTCGCGCAGGACGCCCGGCGCGCTCCCGCCGTCGGCAAGGGCCGCGAGCGCGGTGAGCAGTTCCTCCCGGCCACCGGCCACCACGCCCGCCCGGTACGGGAAGGCGGAGCGCGTCGTGGCGAGGGCCGAGCCGACCGTGGACGGGTCGGCGGCCACGGAGCCGTCCCGCAGGTACGCGTGCAACCGCCCGGCCTGGGCGGTCAGCGCCTCCGAGGTGCGGGCGGACAGCAGCCACGGCACCACCGGCAGTTCGGCGACGGCGGGCTCCTCCGCCGTCTCCTCGGCCGGGGTCTCCTCCACGATGACGTGGGCGTTCGTGCCGCTGATGCCGAAGGACGAGACACCCGCACGGCGGGTCCGCTCCCCCGCCGGCCACGGCCGGGCCTCGGTCAGTAGCTCGACGGTGCCTGCCGACCAGTCGACGTGCGAGCTGGGCGCGTCCACGTGCAGGGTGCGCGGCAGCTCCTCGTGGTGCAGGGCGAGCACCATCTTGATGATCCCGGCGACACCCGCCGCGCCCTGGGTGTGCCCGAGGTTGGACTTGATCGAGCCCAGCCACAGCGGCTGGTCCTGCGGGCGCTCCTGGCCGTAGGCGGCGATGAGCGCCTGCGCCTCGATGGGATCGCCCAGCTTGGTGCCGGTGCCGTGCGCCTCGACCGCGTCGACCTGGTCGGCGGACAGCCGGGCGCTCGCCAGCGCCTGCCGGATGACGCGCTGCTGGGACGGCCCGTTGGGCGCGGTGAGCCCGTTGCTGGCGCCGTCCTGGTTGACGGCGCTGCCGCGGACCACGGCCAGCACGCGGTGCCCGTTGCGCCGGGCGTCGCTGAGCTTCTCCAGCAGCAGGACGCCGACGCCCTCCGACAGGCCGGTGCCGTCGGCGGCCTCCGCGAACGGCTTGCAGCGGCCGTCGCCGGCCAGCCCGTCCGCCCGGCTGAACTCCAGGAACGTTCCGGCGGAGCCCATCACCGTCACCCCGCCGGCCAGTGCCAGCGTGCACTCCCCCGCCCGCAGCGCCTGGCCCGCGAGGTGCAGGGCGACCAGGGCGGACGAGCAGGCGGTGTCGATGGTGACGGCCGGGCCCTCCAGGCCCAGCGCGTACGAGACCCGGCCGGACAGGACGCTGCCCGCGACACCGGTCATCATGTGGCCGGCGACCTCGGCGGGCATCTTCTGCAGCCCGCGCAGGTAGTCGGAGCTGCTGACACCGGTGAAGACCGCCGTGCGGGTGCCGGACAGTGCCACCGGGTCGATCCCCGCGCGTTCCAGCGCCTCCCACGACGTCTCCAGCAGCACCCGCTGCTGCGGGTCCATCGCGAGGGCCTCGCGGGGGCTGATCCCGAAGAACTCGGCGTCGAACTCGGCGGCGTCGGCGAGGAAGCCGCCCTCGGGCGCGCCGTCGCCCGCCGCGCCGCCCTTCTCCCGTTCGCTGTCCTGGAACTGGGTGAGGTTCCAGCCGCGGTCGGTGGGGAACGGCGTCAGACCGTCCTCGCCGGCCGCGAGCAGCTCCCACAGCTCCTCGGGCGAGGTGACGCCGCCCGGGAAGCGGCAGGCCATACCGATGATCGCGATCGGCTCGCGGTCCTTGTCCTCCGCCTCCCGCAGCCGCCGACGGGCGTCGTGCAGGTCAGCGGCGACCCGCTTGAGTGTGTCGACCAGCTGCTTCTCGTCCGCCATCAGTTCTCCTCAAAGGTGTGCAGGGCGCCGTCAGGCGATGCCGAGTTCGTCCGTGATGAAGGCCAGGACCTCGTCGGTCGTGGCGTCCTGCAGTCGTTCGTTGACGTTCTCGCCGGTGTCGCCGCCCGCGCCGGCGCGCAGGTTCCTGAACCGGGAGAGCAGTTCCTCCAGGCGGGCGGTGACGGCGGCGTGGACGCTGTCGTCGAGGGACACCTCCGGCAGATAGCCGTCGAGGCGGTCGAGTTCGGCGAGTACGGCGTCGGCCGGGTCGGTCTGCTCGGGGGCGAACTCGCCGTAGAGCAGCCGGGCGAGCGCCAGCGGGGTCGGGTGGTCGAAGACGGCGGTGGCGGGCAGCCGGACACCGGTGGCGGCGCCGAGCCGGTTGCGGAATTCCACGGCGGTCAGCGAGTCGAAGCCCAGCTCCTTGAAGGAGCGGGTGGCGCCGACCGCCGAGGTGCCGGCGAAGCCGAGCACCGCCGCCGCGTAGGACTGCACCAGGTCGAGCAGCACGGTCTCCCACTCGTCGGTGGGCAGTGCGGCGAGCCGCTTGCGCAGCGCGTCGCCCTGGGCGCCGTCCTCCGCCGCCGACGCGCCCTGCGCGGTGCGCCGGGACGGGCCGCGGACCAGGGAGCGCATCAGCGGCGCCACCGGGCTGTCGCCGGCCTGCGACCGCAGGCCCGCGGTGCTGAGGCCGATCGGGACGAGAGCGGGCTCCGTCCCGCCGACTCCGGCGTCGAACAGGGCCAGGCCCTGCTCGGGGCTGAGCGGCCGGATGCCGGAGCGGGCCAGCCGCGCCAGGTCCGTGCTCGCCAGGTGTCCGGTCATACCGCTCGGCTCGGCCCACAGGCCCCAGGCGAGGGACACGGCGGGCAGCGCCGCGGCCCTGCGGTGGGCGGCGAGGGCGTCGAGGTAGGCGTTGGCCGCCGCGTAGTTGGCCTGGCCCGCGTTGCCGAAGACCCCGGCGGAGGAGGAGAACAGGACGAACGCGTCCAGTTCCGTCCCGGCCGCGACCGTCAGCTCGTGCAGGTGGCGGGCCGCCTCGGCCTTGGGGGCGAGGACCGCGAACAGCTTCTCGGGGGTGAGCTTGCCGAGTGTCGCGTCGTCGAGCACACCGGCCGCGTGGACCACCCCGCGCAGCGGCCGCGCCTCCGGAACGGACGCGAGGAGCGCGGCGACCGCGTCGCGGTCGGCGACGTCGCAGGCGGCGACGGTGACGGTGGCGCCCGCTTCGGAGAGTTCGGCCACGAGTTCGGACGCTCCCGGAGCGCCCAGGCCCCGCCTGCTGGTGAGCAGCAGGTGCCGTACGCCGTGCTCGCCGACCAGGTGCCGGGCGACGAGCGCGCCCAGACCGCCGGTACCGCCGGTGATCAGGACGGTGCCGTCGGACTGCCACGGCGCCAGGGCGTCGGCCCGGGCCTCGGCCCGGACCAGCCGCGGGGCGAGGATCTTCCCGTCGCGCAGCGCGAACTCCGGCTCACCGGTGGCCAGCGCCGCCGCGAGCAGCGTCCGCGAGGGGATGCCGGTACCGATGTCCGCGAGGACGATCCGGCCGGGGCTCTCGGACTGCGCGGAGCGGACCAGGCCGTGGACGGCGGACTGCGCGAGGTCGGCGATGTCCTCGCCGGCCTCGGCGGCGACCGCGCCACGGGTGACGACGACCAGCGTGGTGCCGTCGGTGCGCGGGTCGGCGAGCCACACCTGCAGATCGCCGAGCGCCTGCATGACGGTGTCCTCGGTGCCGCTCTGCCAGTGCACGGGCGTCAGGACGGTACCGATGGAACCGTCCAGCTCATCGGTGCTGAAGATCTCCGGCAGGCCGGGGAAGAGCGGGTCGTCGCCGAACACCGCCCAGTCCGTGGGCGCCGGCGGCTGGTCGCCCGGGGCCGTGACGGCGGTCCACTCGACGCGGAACAGCGAGTCGCGGTGCGGGTCGGAGCCGGCCGAGCCGAGCTGGGCGAGCGCCTCCAGGGGGAGGCGGCGCAGCAGCAGGGAGTCGACGGCGGCGACCGGTGCGCCGGTGGCGTCGGCGACGTTCAGGGTGACGGCGCCGCTGCCGGGCGCCGCCGCGATCCGGACCCGGAGGGCGGAGGCGCCGACGCTGTGCAGCGCGACACCCGACCAGGCGAACGGCAGCCAGGGCCCCTCCCCTTCATCGCTGTCCAAGAATCCGCCGAGCGCGATGGCGTGCAGGGCGGCGTCCAGCAGCGCCGGGTGCAGGGCGTAGTCGGCGGCCGCGGAGACCGCCTCGGTGGGCAGCTCGACCTCGGCGAAGAGTTCGCCGTCGCGCCGCCAGGCCGCCCGCAGTCCGCGGAAGACCGGCCCGTAGTCCAGGCCGACGGCGCCCAGGTCCGCGTACAGGCTCTCCGTCGTCAGCGCCTCGGCGCCGGCCGGCGGCCACTGGGTGAGGTCGGGTCCCGGGGCCGGGGTGTCCGCGGTCAGCAGTCCGCTCGCGTGCCGGGTCCACGGGGTGTCCTCGTCGCTGTCCTCGGGCCGGGAGAAAACCGCGACCGGGCGGTGCCCGTCGGCGGCGGGCTCGTCGACCAGGACCCGCAGCTGCGTCTCGCCGCGCTCCGGCAGGACGAGCGGCGCCTCCAGGGTCAGTTCCGCCAGCGTGCCGCAGTCGGCCTCGTCACCGGCCCGTACGGCGAGCTCCAGCAGCGCCGTCCCGGGGACGAAGACCACCCCGCCGACCGCGTGATCGCCCAGCCAGGGCTGGGACTTGAGGGAGAGCCGGCCGGTGAGCAGATAGCCGTCGCGGTCGGGCAGCGCCACGGCCGCGCCGAGCAGCGGGTGTCCTGCGGGCGTCTGGCCGAGCCCGGCCGGGTCCACGGCCCCGGAGACGGCCTCCAGCCAGTAGCGCTCGCCCTGGAAGGCGTACGTCGGCAGGCCGGTGCGCTCCAGCGTACGGCCGGCGAAGACCGCCGACCAGTCGGGGCGTCCGCCGTGCGCGACCAGCCGCCCGAGGGAGGTCAGGACGCGGCCGGCGCCGCCGTCGTCGCGGCGCAGCGTGCCGGTGACGACGACGTCGTCAGCCCCGGCGGCGGCCACGGTGTCCTGGACGCCGACGGTGAGCACCGGGTGCGGGCTGCACTCGACGAACACCGTGTGGCCGGTGAGCGCGAGCGCCCGTACGGCCGGCTCGAACTTGACGGTGTGTCGCAGGTTGCGGTGCCAGTACGTGGCGTCCATCTCGCTGCCGTCGATCAGCCGGTCCTCCAGCGTGGAGTACAGCGGGACACGTCCCACCTGCGGCCGGACGGGGGCGAGCACGTCCTCCAGCTCCTCGCGCAGCGACTCCACGTGGGAGGAGTGCGAGGCGTAGTCGACGTCGATGCGGCGGGCCCTGATGGTGCGCCGCTCGCAGGTGGCGAGCAGTTCGTCGAGCGCGCCGGGGTCGCCGGAGACGACGGTGGAGGAGGGGCCGTTGTTCGCGGCCACCGAGATCTGGCCGGGCCAGGCGGTCAGCAGCTCCTCGACCTCGGCGGCGGGCAGCGGCAGGGAGACCATGCCGCCGGTGCCGGCGAGACCGACGAGCGCGAGGCTGCGCAGGGTGACGACGCGGGCGGCGTCCTGGAGGGTGAGCGCCCCCGCGACGCACGCGGCGGCGATCTCGCCCGGCGAGTGCCCGACGACGGCGGACGGCCGGCTGCCGAGCGACTCCCCGAC
>NZ_JAPVLS010000154.1:0-12049 GCF_027158125.1 Streptomyces sp. H39-C1 | reverse complement strand
AGTCCTATGTGCGGCTGCCGTTCACGGTCGGCGGCGCCACCGCCAAGGAGGCCGTCTCCCGGCTGGCCGCCGCCGCCCACATCGTCCGCTCCGGCGGCGGCTCCGACGCCGAGGGCGCCGGCCTCTTCGTGGCCTGACCGCGCGGAGCGTCAGCGCTCCAGGTCGGCCGTCCGGCGGATCAGCGGCTGCGGCAGCGATTCCCGGTCGGGCTCCCGCTCCGGTTCGTGCTCCGGTTCGTGTTCCAGGGCGTCGGCGGGGACGTCGGCCTGGGGGAGCAGGGCGAGGACGGCCTCCCGGTCGGCCTCGCCGGTCTCCTCGTCGTACGGGTCGGGGGTGGCCGGGACCTGCAGCCGCAGCACCGGGCCGGTGCCGAGCCGGGTGTAGCCGCGGCCGGCCGGGACCTCGGCCGCCGAGGTGGTGCACTGCGGGGCGCCGAGGACGGCCCGCGCGTGCTCGGGGTCGAGCGCGCCGAGCAGGACGCGGGCGCGGGTGTGGGTGACGACGGCCGGGGTCAGTACCTCGGCGGCGTCGATCTGGTCGGCGACGGCCACCGCCACGTTGGCGGTGCGCCCGTGCCGCAGCGGGACGTCCAGCAGCAGCTGCGGGTCGGGGCGGCCCTCGGCGTGGGCGAGCTGGGTGAGCGCGGTGGGCCGGTCGACGAGGATCCACAGCGGGCGGCGGGTGTCCTCCGGCGCCGGATGCCCTGCCTGGCGGGCCCGGTTGACGGCGATCAGCCGTCGTTCGGTCTCGTGCGCCGCCCATTCGAGAGTGGCGCAGGTCCCGGCCAGGCCGCTCTCGACGGCCAGCACGCCGGGACGTCCGACGAGGCAGGCGTATTCACCGCTGCCGCTGCCGTCGATGACCACGACATCGCCGTGGCACAGCGCCTGCAGGGCGATCGACCGCAGCAGGCTGGTCGTGCCGGTGCCCGGCCGGCCCAGCGCCAGCAGATGCGGCTCGGTGGCGCGCGGCCCGGTCCGCCAGACGACGGCCGGGGCGTCGCGGACCTCGTCCCCGTCGGCGACCGGGACGGTGCGCTGGACGGCTTCGGAGTCGGTGAAGCCGAGGACGGTCTCGCCGGGCGCGGTGACGAAGCGCTGGGCGGTGATGCCGGTGGACAGCGGCCCCAGCGCGGTGAGGGTGAGGTGGTTCTCCTCCTCGTTCCAGTCGAAGCGGTACTCCCGGCCGCGCCCCGCCTTGGCGTGCAGCAGCTGCTCGACGCGGGACCGCGCCGTGGCCTCGCCGTCGGTGAAGTACGCCGGGTAGCGCAGATGCAGCCGGGCCAGCCGGCCCTCCTCGAAGGTGTACTCGGTGAAGGCGCTGTCCCAGCTGCCGTCGCGCGCGTACAGCGGTGCCGGGTCGTCGGGGTCGGACAGATACGGCACCAGCGCCTCGTACAGCGCCTGGAGCTTCCCGGACTCGGCCTCGCTGGGTCCGGTCGGCGCCGGGGCGGTGCGGTCGCGGCCCATCCAGCCGGCGCAGGCCAGCAGCGCGCCCAGTGCCAGCAGCGGGCCGTACGGCATCAGTGCGACGACGACGATCGCGGCGGCGCCGAGCAGCAGCGCGGGGCCGCGCCGGTCCTTGGGGGTGCGGGCCCACCAGCTGCGCGCCCAGCCGGCCTGCATGCGCATGCCCCGGGTGATGGTGATCAGCGGATGGAGCACGTCGGTGGCACTGTCGGCGGCGGTCCGCGCGAGTTCGCGGCTGCGCGCGAGCGACGGCCTGCTGCTCACGATGGTCGCGAACGACGGCCTGCTGCTCAGGATGCTGGGGAGGGGGCGCCTGGCCACGGATGCTCCAGTGGGTGGGTTCGCGGGAGGGTGGCGGGTCGTGGGTGACGAGGTGGGGCCCGGAGCGCCGGCATGCGGCCCCGGGCCCTGGGGCTGCCGTCGTAGACGGCCCCGCTAGATCCTGATCCCGCCCAGCAGGCTCGCAAGGCTGGCTCCGCCGGCCTTGATGCTCGGGGCGATGCCGGTGCCCGCGAGGTAGAAGCCGAAGAGGGCGCAGACGAGAAGGTGGGAGACCTTCAGTCCGTCCTTGCGGAAGAACAGGAACGCGATGACGCCGAGCAGAACGACGCCTGAGATAGACAGGATCATTGGGCTTTCTCCTGGGTGATGGGGACGGTCACCATGAGTTCTTCCAGGCTCACAAAAAGTAATGGGTACTGGAAAGTGGTAAATGGGTGATTTGTAGGAAATTTCCCCCGGATGGTCGTTCCGGAAGCCCGCCGGAGCGATCTCGGCGCGATCATTGCCGGGCCCGCCGCGGGTCATGTCCGCCGTCACGCCGATGGCGCAGCCATGTCGCCCGGACGGCCGAGTGGCCCCGCCGATCCAGGGCCAGGACGTGGCACCGCGTATGCGACGATGCCGCCCATGCGGCTGACTCCGATCACCTGGCCCCGGCTGGCCGGGACCCTCGCCGACCGGGTGGCCGGCCTCACTCCGACGGCCGCCAGGCCGTGGCTGCGGGTGGCCGTCGACGGCGCCCCGGCCGCCGGGCCCGCCGCCCTGGCGGACGCGCTCGCCGGTGAGCTGCCCGCCCGCGGTCACCGCGTCCTGCGGGTGCGCGCCGCGGACTTCTGGCGGCCGGCCTCGCTGCGCTTCGAGTACGGCCGCGAGGACGCCGACGCGTACTACGACCTGTGGCTGGACACCGGCGCGCTGCGCCGCGAGGTCCTCGACCCGCTGGCGCCCGGCGGCAGCGGCCGGGTGCTGCCCTCGCTGTGGGACGCGGCCACCGACCGCGCGACCCGGGCCGGCTACGTCGAACTGCCGCCCGGCGGCGTCCTGCTGCTGGACGGTCAACTCCTGCTCGGCCAGGGGCTCGGCCTGGACCTGACGGTCCATCTGCGGCTCTCCCCGGCGGCCCTGGCCCGGCGCACCCCGGACGAGGACCGCTGGACGCTGCCCGCCTTCGGCCGGTACGCCGACGAGGTCCGTCCGGCGGAGGCCGCGGACGTCCTGGTGCACGCCGACGATCCCCGGCACCCGGCGTGGAGCGGACATCCCTTGCCGCCGGACCGCGCGGACGACTAGCGTCGCCACCCACCATGACCTTCGCGATCGCGCCGATGAGCGCCGAGCACATACCCGAGGCCGCCGCGCTGTACGACCGCTGGTCCGGACACTCCCGCAAGGGCCGGCCGCCGGGTGCCCCGACCGGCGAGGAACTGCTCGGGAAACTGCTCGCGGAACCGGACACCGAGGCCTACTTCGCCCGGGACAGCGGCGGCAGGCCCGCCGGCTATCTCGCCGCCTCCCCGCTCGACCTCGCCGAGGACACCCCCGCCGCGCTCCGCAGCCACCCGCGCTCCGCGGTGGTCCGGCACGGCGGGCACGCACCCGCGCCGGGGCAGCGCGACAACGCCGCGCTGCTCGCCCTGTACACCGAGGCCGCCGCCCGGCTCGTCGCCCAGCGCCGGCTGGTCCACTACGTCGAACTGCCGGCGTCCGGGACCGCCGCGATGGACTGGTGCCGACTGGGCTTCGGGTTCGAGGAGATGTACGGGCTGATGGCCGTCAAGCCCCGCGGCCGGCAGCCGCGCGGGGTGGACGGGCTGAGCATCCGCCGGGCCGGCCCGGGTGATCTGCCGCAGATCGGCCGGATGGCCGCGGAGTCGGCCCGCTACCAGCGGCAGTCGGCGATGTTCCTGCCGCAGTCCGACGCCGCCCTGGCCGCGATGCGCACCCGGTACACCGACACGCTCTCCGATCCCCGCTGCGCGGCCTGGATCGCCGGCCGCGGCGGTGAGGAGATCGGCATGGTGCTGCTCGCCCCGTCCCCAGCCGGTCCGGTCACCCCGGACGGCTGTGTGGAGCTGGCCGAGGCGTACGTCGAGCCGTCCGCGCGGGGCGAGGGCGTCAGCCGGATCCTGCTGGCCACCGCGGCGGCCTGGGCGTACGACCACGAGTACCGGCACATCGGCGCCCGCTGGCACTCCGCCTCGCCGCTGGCGGCGGGGCACTGGCCCGCGGTGGGCTTCCGGGTCGCGGCCTACCGCCTCAGCCGTGTCCTCGACCCGCGGATCCGCCCGGGGCACGCCGCCGGGCAGTTCGCCGGACGGGCCCAGGGGCAGGACCGGGCACCGCTCGGCACGTGACCGCGCTCACACCGGGCCCGCCGAGTGAGCGGGCTCACGCGTGTGATACGCAGAGCTGCCGCCTTCTCCACGGTGCGTTCCCGGCATACGCCTTTTATTACGCCTTCCATGTGTCGCTTCACTGAAAGTGAAGAAATCGCACACGTACAGACCGGGCCGAACGACTCAGGGTCACCGAAATGCACGGGCGGCTCCGCACGTGATATGCGGCTCATGCCCGGATGTTGCCCCGCCCTCGGGAGTTCGCTTAGCTTCGCTCTCCTGCGGGTCAAATGCTCGCAGGATCCCACCGGGTGGAACGCCTAGTCCTGCCGCTGCCCGGTGCTTTGAACACCAAACTTCTACGGCAGGAGCGGGGGACCCAGGTAAGTGCCGTTCCCGAAGGTCAGGAACGGCTTGGGGTTAAGTCGCAATGCGCCGCGCGTCCATGGCGCATGCCGCGACCGGGCAGCTCCAGCCCGAACCCGACAGCTCACCTCGCCGGCGTAGGAGAGGAACTCCCCCATGCCCGCAAAGGGAAAGCACCGTATTGGCCGCATGAGCCGGCTCACCAAGATCTGCGTCGCGGCCGGCACCGGTGGCGCCGCTCTCGCCCTGCCGCTGGCGATGTCGTCGAACGCCTTCGCCGCTGACACGCACGTGACCGCCGCGAACGTCGCCGCCACCGCCCCGACACACGCCGCGCAGCCGGCCGCCAAGGCCGCCAAGGCCGCGCCGGCGAAGACCGCCCACAAGTACAAGGTCGTCGGCGGGGACAGCCTGTCGAAGATCGCCGACGTGCACCACGTCAGCGGCGGCTGGCAGAAGCTGTACGCCGACAACAAGCAGACCGTCGGCGGCAACCCGGACCTGATCTTCCCGGGCCAGACCCTGGCCCTGGGTTCCAAGGCCGTGCCGTCGAACTCCGCTCCGTCCGCCGACCCGGCGCCGAAGTCGTCCGCGAAGTCCTCCTCGGAGACGAAGAAGGCCCCGGCGAAGAAGGCCCCGGCCAAGAGCGACTCGACCGCGAAGTCCTCGTCCTCCTCCGACAAGGCCCCCGCCGCCGCGAGCTCTTCCTCCGGCTACACCCTCCCGGTCTCGGGCGCCAACATCGGCACCCCGTACCACCAGTCCGGTTCCAGCTGGTCCAGCGGTTACCACACCGGTGTCGACTTCGTCGTGTCGACCGGCACCACCGTGAAGTCGATCGCCGCGGGCACCGTCATCTCCGCGGGCGACGGCGGCGCGTACGGCAACCAGGTCGTCATCCAGCACAGCGACGGCAAGTACTCGCAGTACGCGCACCTGTCCTCGCTGTCCGTCTCGGCCGGCGAGACCGTCACCGAGGGCCAGCAGATCGGTCTGTCCGGCGCGACCGGCAACGTGACCGGCCCGCACCTGCACTTCGAGATCCGCACCGGTCCCGACTACGGCTCGGACATCGACCCGGTCGCGTACCTGAACGAGCACGGCGTGACCGTCTGACCCGTCCCGCGACGCCGCGCGTGAACTCGCGCGCCTCGTGAGACGCGCAGTGCCCGCCTGTCCTGGAACTGACCCAGGACAGGCGGGCACTTCCGCGTTCCGCCGCGCTCCGGTACCGGTGCGCGGTCAGCCGGCAGGGTGGTTGTAGCCGAACACCCGCGCCCCGGTCTCGGAACGCGGCTGGTGGCTGGAGCCCTGTTCGAGCACGACGTAGGTACCGGGGCCGTGCCGCAGGTCGCCCTCGATCACCTCGCCCTCGGCCACGTAGTAGCCCTCGCCGACCGTCTCGTGCACATCGACGCCGGGCCACCGGGCGCCGGGTTCGAAGTCCACCACCCAGAAGCTGAGCGGGGCCGGGCCGGGCAGCTCGCGCAGCAGGATGCCGGGGCCGATCTCGGTGGTGGGCACATCGTCGACGTGGAGGGTCAGGACACTTCCCGGGGTTCTCGGAGCCTGATCAGGTGCGTTCATCCGGTCAGCATCTCCCGGCCGGCCCGTTCTCCGGGGGCGATCACTCGAAAAGGGCGGAGAGTTCGCCGCGGGAGGCGATACCGAGCTTCGGGTACGCCTTGTACAGGTGGTAGCCGACGGTGCGCGGGCTGAGGAACAGCCGGGCCGCGATGTCCCGGTTGGACATCCCCTGCCCGGCGAGCCGGGCGATCTGCAGCTCCTGCGGCGTGAGCCCGGCGAGTACGCCCGGCTCCCGGCTCTGCGGGGCGACCGTGCCGGTCGCCCCGAGTTCGCTGCGCGCCCGGTCCGCCCACGGCCGGGTACCCAGCCGCTCGAACACGTCGAGCGCGGCCCGCAGTTGGCCGCTCGCCTCGCTCTTGCGACGGGCCCGGCGCAGCCATTCGCCGTACAGCAGCGCGGTACGGGCGTGCTCCAGCGGGCGGCGGTGCTCGTCGTGCAGCTTCAGCGCCGCCGTGAAGTGCGCCTCGGCCTCGGAGTCCGCGGCGAGCAGCGCCCGGCAGCGCAGCACCAGTGCGTCGGACCAGGGCTGCCGGGAGCGGGCCGCCCAGTGTTCGAAACGGGCGAACGGCCCGGCGGCGCGCGGGCCGAGACCCAGCCGGACGGCCGCCTCGACGAGGTCGGGGGTGCTGCGGGTGGCGCAGAAGTGGTGCCGCAGCGGTTCATGGGTGAGCCGCTCCAGGCCGTCGAGTGCCGACTGCGCCCGGCCCAGGCCCAGATCGAGCATGCCCTGCGCCCAGTACGACCAGGGCGCGCCGGGCGGCATCGCGGCGCCGGCGACGACGGCGAGCGCGTCGTCCGTGTACGTCCGGCAGCGCTCCTCGTCACCCTCGACGGCCGCCAGATAGCCCAGCACGCTGCTGAACTGGCTGGTCCACTGCTGCTGTCCGGTGTCCCCGGCGATCCGCAGCGCCTCTTCGGCGGTGGCCAGCGCGTCACGGTGCCGGCCCGCGAACACCTCCGCCTCTGCCATGAAGAAGAGCACCGTCGGCAGCCGGCCGATACCGCCCCGGTCGCGGCTCTCGGCGGCGAGCGCGGAGGCCAGTTCATGGGCCTCGTCGTCCTGCCCGACGGCCAGCCCGGCGCCGCACAGCAGCATCAGGTCGCGCGGATCACGGGATCCGGCGGCGCGGGCCGCGGTGACGGCGGCGGTCAGGTCCGGCGGCCCGCCGGCGGCCGGCGGGCCGAGGGCGGCGGTGATGAAACGGGCCACCGGTGTCACGGGATCCGTCGCGGGCAGCACCAGCGCGTCCAGCCGCGCCACCGTGTCCGCGACGTCCTGTTCACCGAGGTACCAGGCGGTGTGGGCGGCCTGCATGAGCATCCGCGCGGCGCGCTGGGGATCGGCGGCGGCCGCGTGATCGGCGCCGTCGATCAGCAGCCGGTGCGCGGTGGGGAAGGAGCCGCTCAGGAAGTCCGACAGGGCCCGGACATGGTGCAGCCGGGCCGTCAGCCCGGGATCGTCGGTCCGGCGCGCGGCCTGTCCGGCGAAGTCGCGGGCCCGGTCGAGCTCACCTGCCTCGGAGGCCGCCTCGGCCGCCAGGGCGAGCCGCCGGGTCGTCGCCGCGGGGTCGGTGCTGAGGCGGGCGGCCCGTTCGAAGGCGAGGGCGGCCGCCCCGTAGCCGCTGCGGTCCCTGGCCCGTCCCGCGGTGTCCTCCAGCGCGGTGGCCGCCGTCTCGTCGGGGCCGGTCGCGGCGGACGCCAGATGCCAGGCCCTGCGGTCCGCGTCCTGCGGGGCGTCCAGGATCGCCGCCAGTGCCTGATGCGCGGTCAGCCGGTCGGCCAGCGGCGCACGTTGGTAGACCGCTGCCCGGACCAGCGGATGGCGGAAGCGCAGCCGGTCGTCGTCCAGCCGGATCAGACCGCCCTCCTGCGCGGGCGGCAGGTCCGCCGCGCCGGCGCCCAGCGCCCCGGCCGCCCGCAGGACGGCCCGCAGATCACCGGTGTGGTCGGCGGCCGCGACGAGCAGCAGCAGCTGGGTGGCGGGCGGCAGATGGCTGACCCGGCCGTGGAACGCCATGTGCAGCCGGCTGGTGAGCGGTAGCGCGCCCGGCCGGAACCGGCCGTCGGGGCGCTCCGCCTGGAACGCGACCGGCAGTTCCAGCAGCGCCAGCGGGTTGCCCTGGGCCTCGCTGAGGACGCGGTGCCGGACGGTGGGGGACAGCCCGTCGCCGTGCAGCGCGAGCAGGGCGCCCGCCGACGCCGGCGGCAGTCCGCGCAGCCGCAGTTCGGGAAGGCCGGGGGCGGGGAAACTGCCCTCGCCGTCACGCGCCGCGAGGACCAGGACGATCCCCTCGGCGTGCAGCCGCCGGGCGGCGAACATCAGCGCGTCGGCGGACACCCGGTCCAGCCACTGCGCGTCGTCCACGACGCACAGCAGCGGTCCGTCGCCCGAGTGCGCGGACAGCAGGGACAGCACGGCGAGCCCGACGAACATCGGGTCAGGGGCCGCCCCGACGGTCATCCCGAACGCCGCCTCCAGCGCGAGCCGCTGGGGTTCGGGAAGCACGCCGAGCGAACCCATCGCGGGACGCAGCAGCAACTGGAGCCCGGCGAAGGGCAGTTCCGCCTCGAACTCGGTGCCGGAACCACGGACGACCGTCATCCCGCCGGCCGCGTCGACCGTGTCGTCGAGCAGCGCCGTCTTCCCGATGCCCGCCTCGCCGCGCAGCACCAGCACCCCGCTGCGGCCCGCCCGGGCAGCGGCCAGCAGCTCCCCGATCGCCGCCTGCTCCTCGGTACGCCCGTGCAACATGCCCTGAACGCTATCCAACGGTCCGACCGCCGCCGATGCCGGGAGAGCCTTCCAGGCCTCGCCGGATCGCGGTCTCCACCGGGCAGTAGGCGCCGTTGGACCGTTCCAGCTCGTAGTGGACCGCAGGGAACAGCGGGGGCTGGGCCATGAACCGGGGGCGGCTGCCGTGGTGCGGCTGGGCCGCGTGCACCAGGAAGGGATGGCACAGATAGACGTCCCCGGGGCTGCCGGTGGCCAGCGCGACCGGCCGGTGCGCGCTCACCTCGTCGATGCGGGGAGCAATCTCCAGGATCGACGCCCCCTCCTCGCCGAACGGCCGCAGGACCGGCGGAACGTCCAGGTGCGAGCCGACCCGGATCCGGGTCGGCGCGTCCTCGGGGCCGGTCTCGGTGAAGAGGAACAGCATCAGCAGCGCCCGGCCCTCGGAACGGAGGTTGGCGAACGGCCACTTCTCGCCCTCGCGGTAGTAGCTGCCCTCGATGTGCCAGCCGGCGTCGTCGGGCTCCTGCGGGTGCGGGAAGCGGAGCGGGAAGGAGCCCAGCGAGGGCCGCGGCACCCAGCGGCCGGGGCCGACCAGATGGTCGAACGCGTCGTGCAGAACCGGGGTGTTGGCGGCCTCGACGAAGGGGGCGTCCGACATGTCGGAGACCCAGTGCACCGGTTCCGTCCACGAGGCCGGGTCGTCCGGATCGGTGCCGGTCTTCGCCCAGAGCAGCTCCGCGCAGGCCCGCGCGGTCTCCTCGGAGAAGGCCCGTTCGATCCTGATGAAGCCGTTGTCGAGGAACTGTTCGATCGTCGTAGGGTCCACCCGACCATCCTCACCGTTACCGGGCGGCGGGAGCCAACGGGTTTCCGGCCGGAGTGATGAGCTTCTGGAGCGCGGGGGCACACCGCTCGACGAGGGCCGGGACGGTCATCGCGCGGACCGCCTCGCCGCGCGCGATCCCGTAGACGGCGCCGAGGCCCAGCAGCATGCCCACGGTGAGTTCGGCCCGCAGCTGGGCTTCGGGACCGCTCAGCCGCCGGGCGAGGCCGGCGATGACCTGCTCGCGGAAATTGGCGCGCAGGATGTCGCCCTGGCCCTCCGCGGAGTGGAGCGGTGCGAAGACGATCCTCAGGATGGGGTCGATGCCGCGCTCGTTCTGGCTGGTGAGGACCTGGGTGACCATGTGCCGGCCCAGCTCGTCCAGCGGGGCGTCCAGGAGTGCTTCCGCGTCCGACTCGAAGGAGATGATGCGGGCGAAGAGCTTCTCCTTGTTGCCGAAGTACTTCACGATCAGCGGCGCGCTCACCCCGGCCCGCTCCGCGATGGCCTTGAGGGTGATGTCGCCGTAGGCGCGCCGGCCCAGCATGGTGCGGGCGGCGCGCAGGATCGCGGCCTTGGTGGCGTCGGCGTCACGGCGCGGGGTGTCGGGGGCGGCTGTCGTCATGGGACTCATGCTCCCTCCAGCGCGGGGTCCGCGGTGGCCTCGGAGCGCTGCGCGGGCCGTGTCGGAGTGCCGCGCCGGCCGCCGGGGATCGACACGGCCGCGAGGAAGGCGAGGATCGCGACGCCGCCGGCCACGGTGAAGGCGATCAGGTAGCCGCGCAGCGTCGGGATCTCCAGGCCGCCGATCGGCGCCGTGTGGTGGATCAGGATCGCCGCGACCGCGGCGCTGCAGGTGGCCTGGCCGACGGTGCGCATGAGGACGTTGACGCCGTTGGCGGACGCGGTCTGGCCGGCCGGGACGGCGCGCAGGATCAGCGTCGGAAGGGCGGAGTAGGCCAGCGTGGTCCCCGACGCGACGACGGAGGCGCCGACGATGATCGCCCACAGCTGCCGGCTGTCCGCGATGCGCAGCACATAGCCGAGGGTCAGCAGCACGGCTCCGGCGGCGAGGGTGAACTTCGGGCCGCGGGCCGCCGATATCCGGGCCGAGACCGGGGACAGCAGCAGCATGATGATGCCGCTGGGCAGCAGGCACAGCCCGCTCGCCACGATGGACAGCCCCAGCCCGTAGCCGGTCTCCTTGGGCGCCTGCACCAGTTGGGCGGTCACCAGCGAGTTGGAGTAGAAGGCGAAGCCCGCGAGGAGCGCGGCGATGTGCGGCAGCGCGACGCGCGGGCTGGCGGCCAGCCGCAGGTCCACCAGCGGGCTGGTGGCGCGCAGTTGCTGCCACCGCCACCCGGCGAGGATGACGACGGAGGCCACGGCCAGGCTCAGCACGGCCGGGCTGGTCCAGCCCCACTGGCCGCCCTGGGAGACCGCCAGCAGCAGGCAGACGAGTCCGGCCGCCAGTCCGGCGGCGCCGGTGAAGTCGAAACGGCCGGGGGAGCGGATCGGCGACTCGCGCACGACCCACCAGGCCAGCCCGAGGCCGAGCGCGCCCAGGGCGGTGGTGGCCCAGAACATGACGTGCCAGTCGGCGTACTGCACGATCAGGGCGGCCAGCGGCAGTCCGAAGGCGGCACCGATGCCGACGGTCGAACTCATCATCGCCACGGCGGAGCCGGTCCGGTGCGGGGGCAGCTCGTCGCGCAGGATGCTGATGGACAGCGGTACGACGGCGGCGGCGGCGCCCTGCAGGGCGCGGGCGGCGATCAGCAGCCGGATGTCGGAGGTCACGGAGCACAGCAGGGAACCGAAGGTCATCAGCCCGAGCGCGATCAGCAGCACGCGGCGCTTGCCGTACATGTCGCCGGCCCGGCCCAGTACGGGGGTGAGAACGGCTCCGGCCAGCAGGGTCGCGGTGACCATCCAGGAGACGCCGGCGGGCGAGGCGCCGGTGAGGCGCGGCAGATCGGGGAGGAGCGGCACCACGACGGTCTGCATGATCGCCATGAGGATTCCGCCGAATGCCAGGACGGGGACCATGAGCCGTTTCCGGAAGTCCACGGGGCGCGCTCCATGAGACGTGAGGGAGGTGAATGGACGTTCACCAGATGAGGTGAATTATTATTCACTGCCAAACGTCTTCCGGTCGAGTACGGCCGGAGGGAGCCGGTCGGGGTTACGCCCGGACGGTCGGCTCAGGTGTTCAGGTGTTCAGGCGCCGGGGACCGTGCGCTGGATCTGCTGGAGGAACGTGGCGTTGTCCGGGGACTGCCGCATCCGGTCGAGCAGTATTTCGAGGGTCTGCTGGGTGTCCCTGGTACTACAGGGGCGGTTCGTGCCTGCTGATCGGGTGAGTCGTTGGTCAGGGCGTGGAGACGCAGCGGGACGTTGAGGTCTGGGCGGCGTGGTTCGAGGACTTCTTTGCTCGGATCGCGGGTCTGTT
>NZ_JAPVLS010000153.1:0-12060 GCF_027158125.1 Streptomyces sp. H39-C1 | reverse complement strand
CACCCACCCCAACCCCGAGCGAGTCGTCCTCAGCCCCACCGGCGGCCTGAGCGGCGGGACCACGGGCGGTGTGAGCACGGCGCGGGTGCGGTGACGCGAGGGGGCCGGGGGCCGCAGGGGTGGGTTTCGAAATGCTGCCGAGCTATTTGTGGGCCGCCAGGCCCTAAATAGTCGATTTCGAAACCCACCCCGGAGGACCCGGCCCCCGACCCCACAACGAACCGCCCGCTCAGATCCGCCGGAAGGGTCTACGCCGGGTCCGCCGGATGCGGCGCCATCGGCAACAACGCCGCCAGCCGAGCCTCACAGAGCTCCACCAACCGCCCGTACCCCGCCACACCCATCAACTCCGTCAGCTCCGGCCGGTACGACACATACACCGGATCCCCCGCCCCATGCGCCGACGTAGCACTCGTGCACCACCAATGCAGGTCATGCCCACCCGGCCCCCACCCCCTCCGGTCGTACTCCGCGATCGAGACGACCAGCACCCGCGTCTCGTCCGGCCGGTCCACCCAGTCGTACGTACGCCGGATCGGCAGCTGCCAGCACACGTCCGGCTTGGTCTCCAGCGGCTCCTTGCCCTCCCGCAGCGCGAGGGCGTGCAGCGCGCAGCCCTGCCCGCCGGCGAAACCGGCCCGGTTGCTGAAGATGCAGGCGCCGTCGACGACGCGGGTCTGGCGTTCACCGTCCTCGTTGACCATGGCCCAGGCGCCGGCCTTCTTCGTGCCGAGGTCGTGGAACTGCCACGTCTCGGGGGTGAGCCGGGCGGCGTGGCCGGCGACGCGCTGTTCGTCCTCCTCGTCGGAGAAGTGCGCGCCCAGCGAGCAGCATCCGTCGGCGGCCCGGCCGGCGACGATGCCCTGGCAGCCCTGGCCGAAGATGCACGTCCAGCGGGAGGTGAGCCAGGTGAGGTCGCAACGGAACAGCTGCTCGTCGTCGGCCGGGTCGGGGAACTCGACCCAGGCGCGGGCGAAGTCCGGACCGACCTCGTCGGGCACGGAGGCGGGTACGGACCGCTGCTGGGACTTTTTCGACTGCTTGAGCTTCTTTGCCACGTTCTTCGCCACGCCGCCAGGGTAGATCGCCGGGAGCCCGGACAACGTCTGTGGCGGTCCCCACGCCATCTGTGGCGGCCCCCGCACCATCTGCGGCGCGGATGGGCGCTAGCGTCTGTCCCATGCGACTCGGAGTGCTCGACGTGGGTTCCAACACCGTTCACCTACTGGTGATGGACGCGCACCCGGGCGCGCGCCCGCTGCCCGCCTACTCCCACAAGGCGGAGTTGCGGCTGGCGGAACTGCTCGACGACCGGGGTGCGATCAGCCTGGAGGGCGTCGACCGGCTGGTCGCGACCCTCTCGCAGGCGCTGCGGGTCGCGGAGGACAAGGGCGCCGAGGACGTGCTGGCGTTCGCCACCTCGGCGGTCCGGGAGGCGGCCAACGGTGAGGCGGTGCTCGCGCGGGTCGCCGCCGAGAGCGGTGTGACGCTCACGGTGCTGTCCGGCGAGGACGAGGCCCGGCTGACGTTCCTCGCGGTGCGCCGCTGGTTCGGCTGGTCGGCGGGCCGGCTGCTGGTTCTGGACATCGGCGGCGGTTCCCTCGAAGTCGGCTACGGCATGGACGAGGACCCGGACGCGGCGGTCTCGCTGCCGCTCGGCGCGGGCCGGCTGACCAGCACCTGGCTGCCCGGCGACCCGCCCGCCACCGATGACGTGCGCGCGCTGCGCAAGCACGTGCGGGCCGAGATCGCCCGGACGGTCGCGGAGTTCTCCCGGCTCGGCCGCCCCGACCACGCGGTGGGCACGTCGAAGACGTTCAAGCAGCTCGCACGGATCGCGGGCGCCGCCCGCAGCGCCGACGGCGTGTACACCCAGCGGTCGCTGACCCGCAGGTCACTGGAGGAGTGGGTGCCCCGGCTGACGACCATGCGGCGGGCCGAGCGCGCGCAGCTGCCGGGGGTCTCCGAGGGCCGCGCGGGCCAGCTGCTGGCGGGGGCGCTGGTGGCGGAGGCGGCGATGGACCTCTTCGGGGTCGCGGAGCTGGAGATCTGTCCGTGGGCGCTGCGTGAAGGGGTGATTCTCCGCAAACTCGACCTTATGGGGAATGAGCGCGGTTCGATGTTGACCGTGTCACGTCGGCGCAGATGAGAGTGCCGTTCGGCTGACCCGTCGCCGTACGCTGTCTCCCGTGGCTGAACGAGCGGACCCAAAGGCGTACGCGGACCGGCAGGCGTACGGCGTTCCCGCGCCCGGACATGTGGTCCGGGTGCCGGACGCGAAGGTCGCGCTGTCCACGGCCTCGGTCTATCCGGAGTCCACGGCGACGGCCTTCGAGATCGCCGCCCGGCTCGGTTACGACGGCGTCGAGGTCATGGTGTGGACCGATCCGGTCAGCCAGGACATAGAGGCGCTGCGCCGGCTCTCGGACTATCACCACGTCCCGATCCTCGCCGTGCACGCGCCGTGCCTGCTGATCACCCAGCGGGTGTGGTCCACCGACCCGTGGATCAAGCTCCAGCGGGCACGCGCGGCGGCCGAGACGCTGGGCGCGTCGACCGTCGTCGTGCATCCGCCCTTTCGGTGGCAGCGCAACTACGCGCGCGATTTCGTCCGGGGGATCTGGCGGATGGCGGACGAGACCGATGTCCGCTTCGCCGTCGAGAACATGTACCCGTGGCGGTACCGCGACCGCGAGATGCTCGCGTACGCGCCCGACTGGGACGTCACCAAGGACGACTACCGGCACTTCACGGTGGACCTCTCGCATGCCTCCACGTCCCGCAGCGCGGCCCTGGACATGGTCGACCGGATGGGTGACCGGCTCGCGCACGTCCATCTCGCCGACGGCAACGGCTCGGCCAAGGACGAGCACCTGGTGCCGGGCCGTGGCGGTCAGCCCTGCGCCGAACTGCTGGAACGGCTCGCGCTGAGCGGGTTCACCGGTCATGTGGTCGTCGAGGTCAACACGCGGCGGGCGATGTCCGCCGCCGAACGTGAGGCCGATCTCGCCGAGGCGCTGGCCTTCACCCGGCTCCATCTGGCCACGGCGGCCAGGGTCCCCGGCGCGTGACGGCGCGGGCGAAGGGTGAGCCGCCGGCCGGGCAGGACCACGTCTCCGAAGCCGGATCGCAAGCCGCACCGAAGGGTGGGCCGAAGGGCGAGCCCCGTCGTCGTGGGCGTCCCAGCGGGACGCGCGCCGGGGCGACCGACTCGCGGGACCGCATCCTGGTCGCGGCCCGCGCCGAGTTCTCCGCGCGCGGCTACGACAAGACGTCGGTCCGTTCGATCGCGAAGGCGGCCGAGGTGGACCCGGCGCTGGTGCACCATTATTTCGGCACCAAGGAGCAGGTCTTCGCGGCGGCGATCGAGACGTCCTTCGAGCCCGCGCTGAACGTGCCCGACGTGGTGGGGCAGGGCCCCGACGGCATCGGTGAGCGGCTCTCCCGCTACTTCCTCGGCGTCTGGGAGAACCCGGCGACCCGTGGCCCGCTGCTGGCCGTCGTCCGGTCCGCGCTGACGCACGAGACGGCGGCGGCCGTCCTGCGCGGGTTCCTGCTGCGCATGCTGCTGGAGCGCATCGCGGAGGATCTGCGGGTGCCGGATCCGAAGCTGCGGGCCGAGCTGGCCGCCTCGCAGATGGTCGGGATCGCGATCCTGCGCTACGTGATCAAGGTGGAGCCGCTGGCCTCGGCCGATGTCGAGGACATCGTCGCGCTGGTGGCGCCTACGCTGCAGCGTTACCTGACCGAAGGGTGACGCCGACCGAGGCGTGAGGCCGACCGAGGCGTGACGCCTCCCGAGGCGTGACGCCTCCCGAGGGTGACCCTGGCCGGAGCCTCGGCCCCGCCTGGGAGGTGACCGGGATATGACCCGTTCGTCCCGCATTCCGGACAGGCTGTCCAGAGCGTGGAACCACGGCGTACTGTCGGAAGGATCCGAGGACGAACTTGAGGGAGTGGAGCTACCGTGCCCGATCTGAGGTCACGAACGGTCACCCACGGCAGGAACATGGCGGGGGCCCGCGCTCTGATGCGCGCTTCCGGTGTGGCGAGCGCCGACATCGGCAAGCCGATCATCGCGGTCGCCAACAGCTTCACCGAGTTCGTACCGGGCCACACCCATCTTCAGCCGGTCGGCCGGATCGTCTCCGAGGCGATCCTGGCGGCGGGCGCCGTCCCGCGTGAGTTCAACACCATCGCGGTCGACGACGGCATCGCGATGGGCCACGGCGGCATGCTCTACTCGCTGCCCTCGCGCGACCTGATCGCCGACTCCGTCGAGTACATGGTCGAGGCGCACTGCGCGGACGCGCTGATCTGCATCTCGAACTGCGACAAGATCACGCCCGGCATGCTGATGGCCGCCCTGCGCCTCAACATCCCGGTCGTCTTCGTCTCCGGCGGTCCGATGGAGGCCGGCAAGGCCACCCTCGTCGACGGCACCGTCCGCAAGCTCGACCTCGTCAACGCGATCTCCGACGCGGTCAACGAGAACGTCTCGGACGAGGACATCCTCCGTATCGAGGAGAACGCCTGCCCGACCTGTGGCTCGTGTTCCGGCATGTTCACCGCCAACTCGATGAACTGCCTCGCCGAGGCGATCGGTCTGGCGCTGCCCGGCAACGGTTCGGTGCTGGCCACCCACACCGCCCGCAAGGCGCTCTACCAGGACGCCGGCCGCACGATCGTCGACATCACCAAGCGCTACTACGAGCAGAACGACGAGACCGTCCTGCCGCGCAACATCGCGACCCGCGCCGCCTTCGAGAACGCCGTGGCGCTCGACATCGCCATGGGCGGCTCGACCAACACGATCCTGCACCTGATGGCGGCCGCGCAGGAGGCCGAGGTCGACTTCGACATGGCGGACATCGACGCGCTCTCGCGCCGGCTGCCCTGTCTGTCGAAGGTCGCGCCCAACGGCGACTACTACATGGAGGACGTGCACCGGGCCGGCGGCATCCCCGCCATCCTCGGCGAGCTGTACCGCGCGGGCCTGCTGAACGAGGACGTGCACACCGTGCACTCGCCCTCGCTCGCCGACTGGCTCAAGAGCTGGGACATCCGCGGCGGCTCCGCGTCGCCCGAGGCCGTCGAGCTCTTCCACGCCGCCCCCGGCTGCGTCCGCTCCGCGTCCGCCTTCTCGCAGTCCGAGCGCTGGGACACCCTCGACACGGACGCCGCCAACGGCTGCATCCGCGACGCCGCGCACGCCTACTCCACCGAGGGCGGCCTGGCGATCCTGTACGGCAACCTCGCCGTGGACGGCTGCGTCGTGAAGACCGCCGGTGTCGACGAGTCGATCTGGACCTTCGAGGGCCCCGCCGTCGTGGTGGAGTCCCAGGAGGCCGCCGTCGACGCGATCCTCACCAAGCGCGTCAAGGAGGGCGACGTCGTCGTCATCCGCTACGAGGGCCCCAAGGGCGGCCCCGGCATGCAGGAGATGCTCTACCCGACCTCGTTCCTCAAGGGCCGCGGTCTGGGCAAGGCGTGCGCGCTCATCACCGACGGCCGCTTCTCCGGCGGCACCTCGGGGCTGTCGATCGGCCACTGCTCGCCGGAAGCGGCGTCGGGCGGCACCATCGCCCTCGTCGAGGACGGCGACCTGATCCGTATCGACATCCCGAACCGCGGCGTCAACCTCATCGTCCCCGACGAGGAACTCGCCGCCCGCCGCGAGGCGTTGGGCGGCGTCTACGCCCCCAAGAACCGCGTGCGCAAGGTCTCGCCGGCCCTGCGCGCCTACGCCGCGATGGTGACCAGCGCGGACAAGGGCGCGGTCCGCGACGTCAGCAAGCTCGAAGGCTGAAAGCGGGCCTGAGCAAGGCCCTGAGCGCTTCCGCTGCCCCGACCGGTCGATCATCCCGACCGGGCGGGGCAGCGGTGCGTCCGGGGGCAGTTTTTCCGATACGTCCCTTTGTGGTCCCCGGAGGCCGTGTCGTTCGGCGATAATCGAACCGTGGACGACGACCCCCAGACCCAGCCGACCGACCAGCCGGAACCCGCGGCCTCCGACGGCCCCCAGCCCGAGCCCCTGCGTTTCTTCGGCACGACCTGGGTGCACCACGACGGCGGCTACGCCCTGCGCCGCGCCGGCGTCGCCGTCGGCGCGCTGGCCGCCGCCGCTGCCGGTGCGTTCGTGCTGCGCTTCGGCTTCCAGGGTCTGAGCATCGCGAAGGTCGGCACCTTCGTCGGGCTGCTCGTCGTCGTCGCGTTCGCCGTCTGCAGCGCGCTGGCCTTCCGCAAGACCTGGGAGGGCTTCGTCCGCCGCCCCGAGCCCGGCGCCAGGGGTTCCGACGCGGCAGCGGGCTCCTCACAGGGCATTCTGCTGATCGGTTTCATCGGCACGCTGCTCGCCTACAGTGTCCGCGCCCTCATCGAGGCCCCCGGCGAGAAACTGCACCGCGCCGAATACGAGCGCGCCCGCGAACTGCACACCCGGCGCCGCAGCACCCGCACCGGCAACCCGGCCGCCCGCGCCGCCGCCAAGAAGCGCAAGCGCGGCTAGGTACGGGCAGGCGGCACGTTCGGTTGATCCACCGGCGAGCGGTCCCCGGCCTCGGCAGAATGTTCGTATGACGTCGTCGTCGCACACCGAACTGGCCAGGTCGTTCAACGCGGTCGCGGCCGAGTACGCGGCCGCCCGCCCCAGCTATCCGCCCGCGCTGTTCGACGCCGTGGAGGAACTCTCCGGCCGGTCGCTGACGGATGCCACGGTCATCGACGTGGGCGCGGGCACCGGCATCGGCACTCGTCTGCTGGCAGCGCGCGGAGCGCGCGTCACCGCGGTGGAGCCCGGCGCCGGCATGGCCGCGCAGCTCCGGGCCACGCTGCCGGCCGTTCCGCTCGTCAGGGCCGACGGCAACGCGCTGCCCTTCGCGGACGGCGCCGCCGACTTCGTGACGTACGCCCAGGCGTGGCACTGGACCGAACCGGCCCGCTCGGTCCCCGAGGCGCTGCGCGTGCTGCGCCCGGACGGCGCGCTGGCCATGTGGTGGAACGTTCCCGACCTGAGCCACGGCTGGGTGGCCGACCAGGAAGCGCGACTCGCCGAACGCTGCCCGGGCTACCGGGCGCCCGGCTTCCCGCACACCGCCTCCGGCCTGCTCGCGCCCTTCGCGGTCCGCACCGGGACGCACTCCGTCCGCTGGTCGCGCCGGATCACCGTGGACGACCGGCTCCGGACCCTCGGCACCCACTCGTTCCTCGCCGTGCTGGGTGCGGAAGCGGAGCCGGTCCTGCGCGAGGAGCGGGAGGAGCTGCTCGCGCTGTTCCCCGACGGCGTGCTCGACGAGCCGTACGTCACGGACGTGACGGTGGCCCTCCGGGCCTGAGCCCTCAGGCCGTACGTCACGGTGGCCCTCCGGGCCTGAGCCCTCGCCAGGTCATGGCCCAGGTCGTGTCTTCCTAGCTGCGGCGCGAGGCCGCCACCGCGCCGACCGAACCCACGACAGCGGCCACGATCGCGCCGCGCCACAGGCCGTCCCACAGGCTGCCGAAGAAGCCCTCGCTGCTCAGGATCTGCCGCATCACGAAGTCGGAGACGAAGAGCAGCCCGGCCGGCACCACCGCCACCTGCCAGGGATGCGCGCGCGCCCAGCGGCGAATCCGGCGGTCGGCCTTGGCGCTGGTGCCGAGCACCGCGCCGGCCCCGCCGACGAGGAAGAAGAGCATCAGGGCGACGGACAGCGCACTCACGACCATGCCGAGTCCGAAGTCACCCCCGATGGCATGGAGCGCGAGCGAGACTCCGCCGCCCAGCGCTCCCACGGCCGCGGCGGGCCGCCAGGGCCCGAGCGTCGCCGAGGCCACGGCCAACTGCCGCTTCTCGGACCTGGTCACATCGATGTCGCGGGATGAACGCCTCATACCGCCACAGTCCTGCGGCCGCCTCTTGAACGCCATAGGGGATGACCCTGAGCAGACCCGGACCGACCCGACCCCTGTCCCCATGAGCGCCGGCGCCCGACGAGCGGACGCCGGTGCTCGACGAGCTCCCGCCGGGCGCTTGACGAGGACCCGCCGGCGGAGGATATTCATCACATGATGAATAAATTTGAACCGGCGGTACGGGCCGACGGACTGACCGTCGTCCGCGGCAGCCGTACCGTCCTGAACAGCCTCGGGTTCACCGTCCCGCGCGGTCAGGTCACCGGTCTGCTGGGCCCCAGCGGCTGCGGAAAATCCACCCTCATGCGCGCGATCGTGGGCACCCAGGCGCACGTCACCGGCACTCTCGACGTCCTGGGCCGCGCCGCCGGCCACCCCCGGCTCCGCTCCCGCGTCGGCTACGTCACCCAGGCGCCGTCCGTCTACACCGACCTCACCGCCCGCCAGAACCTCGACTACTACGCGTCCGTCCTCGGCCTGACCCGCGCCGCCCGCCGCGAGCACGTGGACCGCGCCCTCACCGACGTCGACCTCGTCTCCCACGCCGACGCACTCGCCGGAAACCTCTCCGGCGGCCAGCGCGGCCGGGTCTCCCTCGCGGTCGCCCTGCTCGGCGAACCCGAACTCCTCGTCCTCGACGAACCCACCGTCGGCCTCGACCCCGTCCTGCGCCGCGACCTGTGGAACCTCTTCCACCGGCTCGCCGACGAGCGCGGCGCCACCGTCCTGATCTCCTCGCACGTCATGGACGAGGCGGAACGCTGCCATCGCCTGCTCCTCATGCGTGAGGGCGGCATCCTCGCCGACGACACCCCCGACGGGCTGCGCGAGTCCACCGGCTCCGCCACCGTCGAGGAGGCCTTCCTCCACCTCGTGGACGCGGCCAACGCCGGCTCCGACCACCGCACGAACGTCGTCACCCTCCCCGACACCCGCCAGGAGCAGGCCAAATGAACGCGCACCCGTCGCCCGCCGGCACCCTCCCCCGAACTCCGTCCGGGGGGACCCCCAAGGACCCTTCCGAGGCAACGTCCGAGCGGGCTCCCCGCGCCTTCTCTCTCCTGCGCACCCTCGCCACCGCCCGCCGGGTCCTGCGCCAGCTCGGCCACGACCGCCGCACCATCGCCCTGATGCTGGTCGTCCCCTGCCTGCTGCTCGCGGTCCTGAGCTGGGTCTACGACGGCAAGCAGCACACCTTCGACCAGGTCGGAGCATCGCTCCTCGGCATCTTCCCGCTCATCCTGATGTTCCTGGTCACCTCGATCGCGACCCTCCGCGAACGCACCTCCGGCACGCTGGAGCGGCTGCTGTCCATGCCGCTGGGCAAGGCCGACCTGCTCGGCGGCTACGCCCTCGCCTTCGGCGGCGTCGCCGTCGTCCAGGCGTGCCTCGCCACCGGGCTCGCCGTCTGGGGGCTGGGCCTGGACGTCGTCGGCTCGCCCTGGCTGCTCCTCGTCATCGCCCTCGCCGACGCGTTCCTGGGCATCGCCCTCGGCCTCTTCGTCAGCGCGTTCGCGGCCAGCGAGTTCCAGGCCGTCCAGTTCATGCCGGCCGTGCTCCTCCCGCAGCTGCTGATGTGCGGACTCCTCGTCCCGCGCGACACCATGCAGCCGGTGCTCGCCGCCGTCTCCGACGTGCTCCCCATGTCGTACGCGGTCGACGGCATGACGCAGGTCGTCCAGCACACCGGAGTCACCGGCGACTTCGTCCGCGACCTGGCCGTCGTCGCGGCGTGCGCCCTCGTGGCCCTGGCCCTGGGAGCAGCCACCCTCCGCCGCCGCACGGCCTGACGCCGGTCCGCGCGGTCCGACGCCGGGCTGCGCGGTCTGACGCCCGCCGCCCGGCCCGACGCCCGCCGCCCGGCCCGACGCGCCCCGTACCGGCAGTTGGACCGAAAAGCCGCGGGTGGCGCACGTGGTGCGAGGATGGCCGCGAAAGCCCCCGTACCGCTCGAAGGTGACGCCATGACCCAGAAAGTCGCCGTACTCGGCACCGGCAAGATCGGTGAGGCCCTCCTCTCCGGCATGATCCGGGCCGGCTGGTCGCCCGACGACCTGCTCGTCACCGCGCGGCGCCCGGAGCGGGCGGAGGAGCTGCGGACCCGGTACGGCGTCGAGGCCGTCAGCAACGCGGAGGCGGCGAAGGCCGCCGACACCCTCATCCTCGCCGCGAAGCCGCAGGACATGGGTGCCCTCCTCGACGAGCTGGCGCCGCACGTCGCCGCCGACCGCCTCGTCATCAGCGCCGCCGCCGGCATCCCGACCGCGTTCTTCGAGGAGCGGCTGACGGAGGGCCTCGCGGTCGTCCGCGTCATGCCGAACACCCCGGTGCTGGTCGACGAGGGCATGTCCGTCATCTCCGCGGGCAGCCACGCCACCGAGGCGCACCTCGTCCGCACCGAGGACATCTTCAAGCCGGTCGGCAAGACGCTGCGCGTCCCCGAGAAGCATCAGGACGCCGCCACCGCGCTGTCCGGCTCGGGCCCCGCGTACTTCTACTACCTGGTCGAGGCGATGACCGACGCCGGCATCCTCCTCGGCCTGCCGCGCGCCCAGGCGCACGACCTGATCGTCCAGTCGGCGATCGGCGCGGCCGTGATGCTGCGCGACAGCGGCGAGCACCCGGTGAAGCTCCGTGAGGCGGTGACCTCACCGGCCGGCACCACCATCAGCGCTATCCGGGAGCTGGAGAACCACGGGGTGCGGGCCGCGCTGATCGCCGCCCTCGAAGCGGCCCGCGACCGCAGCCGCGAGCTGGCTTCCGGCAACGGCTGAGGGCAGCGGACTCCCAGAGCTTCGAAGGGGCGGGCCACCTGAGCCCGCCCCTTCCTCTCACAGCAGCCCGATCGCCCGGTACGCGGCGTCCACCGTCGGCCGCGCGAGGGTGCGCGCCCGCTCGGCGCCGTCGCGCAGCACCTCGTCGAGAAAGCCGGGATCGGCGCAGAGCGCGGCATGGCGTTCCTGCAACGGCCGCAGGAGTTCGACGACCGCCTCCGCCACGTCCTTCTTCACCGAGCCGTACGAGTCGTACCCCGCGGCCAGCTCCGCCGGCTCGCCGCCGGTGCAGGCGGCCAGGATCTCCAGCAGGTTCGCGAGCCCCGGCTGTTCCACCCGGTCGTACTCGACGTCGGACCCGCTGTCCGTCACCGCCCGCATGACCTTCTTGCGGATCACCGCCGGCTCGTCGAGCAGGGAGATGACCCCGGTCGTCGCGCTCGCGGACTTGCTCATCTTGGAAGCCGGCTCCTGCAGATCCATCACCCGCGCGGCCACCGGCGGGACCACGGCACGGGGCACGGTGAACGTGTGCCCGTACCGCTGGTTGAAACGGACCGCCAGATCACGGGACAGCTCGACGTGCTGCGCCTGATCGTCGCCGACCGGCACCTCGTCGGTCCGGTACGCCAGGATGTCCGCCGCCATCAGCACCGGATAGGTGAGCAGGGAGACCCGCACCGACTGTTGTTTCGCGGATTTCTCCTTGTACTGGATCATGCGCCGCAGCTCGCCGTCCGTGGCGGTGCATTCCAGTACGTACGACAGCCGGGTGTGCTCGTCGACGTGGCTCTGCACGAATACCGTGCACACCTTCGGGTTGAGACCGGCTGCCAGCAGGAGTGTCGCCGTCTGCCGTGTCAGCCGTCGCAGCCGGGCCGGTTCGTGCTCGACGGTGAGGGCGTGCAGGTCGACGATGCTGAACAGGGCGTCTTCCTGGTGCGGGCTCTGGTGCTGGTCGACCGAGACCCACCGCTGGATGGCCCCCAGGTAGTTCCCCAGGGTGAGGTGCCCCGACGGTGTCACTCCGCTGAAGATCCGCGTCATCTCAGAGACTTCTTCCTTGTCGTGGCCGCCGCGGTCGCCGGCCGGGCGTCAAGGTCGAGATACGCGAACGGCCGCCGAAGCGGCGGCCGTTGGGTGCATGCGCTGCAGGGGTCGGCCGCCTTCAGGCGGCCCACCAGAGCTGGGTGTGCGCATGCGTCGTCATGGGGCTCAGGATACCCCCGGGTGGTGTCCTTGGCACGGAGTTGACGAAGGGGGGTCGCGTGCGTAGTGTTCTCCGAGTTGCCCGCCGGTGAACGCCGACGCGAGTCGGTCCCGAGGCAGCCACTCCAGATGACAACCATTCGAACGAACGACGCTCTGTCGTCTTGTTTTCGTGCGCGTTTTCGGA
>NZ_JAPVLS010000152.1:0-12238 GCF_027158125.1 Streptomyces sp. H39-C1 | reverse complement strand
ACGACGAACTGCTGACCGGTCTGCTGGGCCCGCGCCCGTCGGGCGGCGCCCGCCCCAAGCTGCTGGGCGAACTCGCGACCCAGGTCCAGGAGGCGCTCGGCAGCCCGGTCAACCCGGACTCCCCCGCCCAGGTGCTGCCCGCCTTCGCCCGGGTCGGCGTCCAGCTGCCGTCGACCCGCTCGCATGTGCTGCGCGAGGTCGAGCACCCGGCGGCGGCGCTGCTGCTGCGCTACAAGGAACTGTCCAGGATCCACGCCGCCCACGGCTGGGCCTGGCGCGAGAGCTGGGTACGCGGCGGCCGGTTCCGCGCCGAGTACGTCGTCGGCGGGGTGGTCTCCGGCCGCTGGGCGACCCGGGGCGGCGGCGCCCTGCAGATCCCCCGGCTGCTGCGGTCCGCCGTCGTCGCCGACCCCGGCCACCGGCTGGTCGTCGCCGACGCAGGCCAGCTGGAGCCCCGGGTGCTCGCGGCGATGTCGGCCGACACGGGCCTGGCCGCCGCGGCGGCGGAGGGCGATCTCTACGCGGGCATCGCGCGCACCGCGTTCGGCGGCGACCGCAGCCGCGCCAAGATCGGCCTGCTGGCCGCCATGTACGGGCAGACCAGCGGCGAGGCGGGTCAGCTGCTCGCGAGTCTCCGCCGCCGCTTCCCCGACGCGATGGGCCTCGTCGAATCCGCCGCCCGCATCGGTGAAGGCGGCGGCGTGGTCCGCTCCCGGCTGGGCCGCACCTCCCCGACGCCGGCCTCCGGCTGGCTGGACACGGAGGACGCGGACCTGGGTTCCGGATCCGGTTCGGGATCGGGTTCCGACGACGGCTCCTCGCCCGACCGGCGGGCCGCCCGTTCCTGGGGGCGCTTCACCCGTAACTTCATCATCCAGGCCAGCGCCTCCGACTGGGCCCTGGCGATGCTCGCCGCCACCCGGCGCCGCCTCGCGGCGATCGGCCCCGAGCCGCAACTGGTCTTCTTCCAGCACGACGAGATCATCGTGCACACCCCGACCGGCCTCGCGGGCCCCGTCGAGGCCGCCGTCGCCGCGGCGGGCGAGGAGGCCCGCCGCCTGGTCTTCGGCGACACCCCGGTCCGCTTCCCGCTGGAGACGAACGTCGTGGAGTGCTACGCCGACGCCAAGTAGCTTCGCGGTCCGACGACCCGGCTCGTTCCGATCGGCTACCCGGCTACAGCGGCCGCACCGGCCGGGGCAGGCCGATCGGGTTCGGGAACGGCAGCACCTGGCCGGCCAGGACGCGGTCCACCACCGGGGCCAGGTCGCTGAACAGCGCCTGCGCGCGGTCGCCGGACAGCGGGCGCAGCAGACGGCCGGCCAGCCGGTCGGTGTCGTCCTCGATCGACCGGCGCTCGTCGCGTCCGCGTTCGGTGAGGGCACCGCCCGCCGCGAGCAGTCCGCGTTCGCGCAGCCGGGCACCGGCGCCCGCCCATTCCTCCGCCGTCCAGCCGCGGTCCTGCCGGATGGAGTCGGCGGGCACCCGGCCGTCGGCGGCCGCGAGGAGCAGTGCCTCGCAGCCGTCGAGGCCGCGGTCGGCGAGTACGGCCAGATGCGCGTCACCGCGGAACTCACGGAGTGAGGTGGTCAGTTGCCACACCTGCTCCACGGGGTCCGCCCGGTCGGGGAGGGCCCGGTTGGCGGCGAACACCGGCCGGGCGAGTGCGGGTGCGTCCGCCACCATCGCGCCCAGCGGACCGGTCAGCCGCTCCGCCCGGCGCTCCAGTTCCGGATCGAGCGCCCGCAGGGCGGCGGCCGAGCGTTCGGCCCGCAGGTCGAGTGCCCGCTCGGGGGTGGTGATGTCCCAGGACGCGGGCAGCGCGCGGGCGACCGGTCCGGGGGCGAACACACCGAACGCGGCGGTCACCACCGACGGCTGTGCGCGGCCCAGTGGGGCGGACCGGGTGGCGAAGTACCCCATCCAGTAGCCCTTGAGACCCAGCGAGCGCCCCATCTCGCGGCACTGCGCGTCGAAGTAGACCACCGCGTGCAGTGGTTCCGTGCGCAGCCACAAAGTCCGTGCCATCGACTCCATGGCCGCACAGGTTACGTGAGCCGTCCGTCAGTTGTCGGACGCGGCGTCGGACGCGGCATCGGACTCCGCCGCGTTCGCCGCCGACTCCGCGTCGCCGACGACCTTGTCGAGGTGCGCGAGCTGCGAACCGGACGGCGTGGGAATGGTGGCGGACCCGTCGGCGCCACCGCCCTTGTCACCGCAGCCGGTGGCGAGCGCGGCGCAGAGCAGCACCGTCGCGGTGACCGCGGCCAGCCGTGATCCCGTGGTCACTTCGAGGTTCCGCTGTTGTTGGCCTGGCACCAGACGAGGACCGACTTGAGGTCCTTCTGGCGCTGCTGGAGCGTCGGCACGAGCGACTTGCGGAAGGTCAGCCGGTCGTTGAGATAGGTCTCGATCTCGCTGTGACCGGCCGACTTGGCGTTGGCGACGCGCTGGGTGAGCCGGGCGACGGATCCCTTCGTGGCGGCGTTCCCGTTGAGCCGGGCGAGCGCTTTGTCGATCCGCGCGTCGGCCTTGGGGGCGCGCTTGCAGACCGCCTTGGCGCCGTCCCCGGTCGGGGGCGCGGACGGCGCGGCGGCCGCGCTTCCCGCCGCGCCGAGCAGCGCGGCGACGGCCGCGCACGCGGCGATCGCCGTCCGGGTGGTGCGAGTGGTGCGCATGGTGTCCTCCTCGACGGACCGGGCACGGTGCCCGGCCGCGGAACGACGCTAGGAGCGGTCTTTGTGGAAACCTTGTGGGGCCTGACCGGGCGCCGTTCCCGTCACCGGTCCGTCACTGGTCCCGTCACTGGTCCCGTTCCCGTCGCCGTTTCCCCGCTCAACCAGTCCCTGCGCGATGGGAGTCCGGAGTCCGGCCGGCCGGTCACGGCCAGCGGGAGCCGTACCTCGAACCGGGCTCCCCGGGCGGCACGGCCCTCGCCGGCCGGCCGGTCCAGAATCCGGATCGTGCCCCGGTGCAGGGAGATCTGCTGCGCGACGAGCGTCAGACCGAGGCCGGAGCCGGAACTGTCGGAGCCGCGCCGGAACCGCTCGAAGACCCGCTGCCGGGACGCCGGCGGCACCCCGGGCCCGTCGTCGTCCACGGTGAGCACGACGAACGGACCGGCGACCTCACCCGGCCCGTGCCCGTCCTCCCCGGCGCTCAGCGTCACGTCGACCGCGCCGCCCCCGTGCGTCAGCGCGTTCGCGATCAGGTTGTCGACGGCCGAGCGCAGCCCCGGTTCCCACCCGTGGACCAGGAGCCCGGGCCCGCTCCGCACGGTCAGTGCCGTGCCCGGCCGGCTGCCGCGCAGCGCGGCGGCGGCGGACTCCACGACCTCGGCGAGATCGACGGGCCCGAAGGCGTCGGCCTCCACGAGGTCGCCCTGCGCCAGCGCCCGCAGCATCACCAGCAGGCCGAGCAGCCGGGCGTGCTCCCGGCTCAGGTCCGCCACGATCTCGGCCCGTTCGGCGGGGTCAAGGCCGGGGTGGCCGCCCAGTACGTCCAGGTTGATCCGCATGCTCATCAGCGGGGTCCGCAGTTCGTGCGAGGCCGCGGCGGAGAAGGAGCGGGCCGTGGCGAGCGCCTCGGCGGTGCGCGCGGCCTGTTCGTCGTAGCGGGACAGCACCGTCCGCAGCGTCAGCGCCAGGTCGTCGACCTCCGCGATCCTGGACGGCTCGTGGTCGAGCCGGGCCGCGCTGGTGCCCGGGTCGAGGCCGGCGGCCCGCCGCTGGAGCCTGCGCAGCGGGCGTACGGCGGCGGTGGCGGCGAGCCAGGTGACGGCCGCGGCCAGCGGCGCGCCCAGCAGCGCCACCATCACCACCCGCCGCCGCACGAGCTGGATCTGCGACTGGCTCGCGGTGTCCGGCGAGAAGATCCACAGGGTGCCGGTCGCCGCCGGGCGCTTGGCGACCACCGGCACCGACAGCACCCGCCAGCTCCGCTGCCCGTCGCGGACGGTGACCGGCCGGCGGGCGTCGGCGGGCAGCGTGAAGGACGCGCCGGGCTGCGGCCCGCCGGTCACGGTGCCATCCGGGCCGATGAGCCGGATGCCGACGTCCAACGCCGAGGTGAACAGCCGCTTCTCCTTGGCCTGCTCGGCGGCGGCCGACCGGTCCGCCGCGGTGACCCGCAGCAGGTTGCGGGCGTCCTGCGCCATCGCCGCCGCGCGTTCCCGCAGATGGGCGTCGGCCTGGGCGTGCAGATCGTTCGCGACCAGCCGCACCAGCAGCCAGCCCGACGCGAGCACGAGGAGGGGAACGAGCACGCCGACGGCGATCGCGATCCGCGTCGACAGCCGCATGGTCATCGCGCGCCCTCCGCCGGGCTGTCGCGCAGCACGAAGCCGACCCCGCGCACCGTGTGCACGATCCGCGACCGGCCACCGGCCTCCAGTTTGCGGCGCAGATAGCTCACGAAGGTGTCGACGGCATCGGTCCGCACGTCGAAGTCGTAGCCCCAGACCCGGTCGAGCAGCTGGTCGCGGGTGAGCACGATCCCCGCGTTGCGGGCCAGGGTCTCCAGCAGCTCGAACTCACGGCGGGTGAGGTGCAGCTCGGTGCCGTCGAGGTGTGCGGTGCGGGCCGCCGGGTCGAGCAGCAGGCCGCCGGCGCGCACGGTGTCCGTCCGCCGGGGCGGGCGGCGGCGCAGCAGCGCGTGCAGCCGCAGCACCAGCTCGTCGAGGGCGAACGGCTTGACGAGGTAGTCGTCGCCGCCCGCCTGCAGCCCGGCGACCCGGTCGGCGACCTCGTCCAGGGCCGACAGCATCAGCACCGGTATGTCGTTGCCGTCCTCGCGCAGCGTCCGGCACACCTCGATACCGCTGATGCCGGGCATGGAGATGTCCAGCACCACCACGTCCGGCGGGTCGTCGCGCAGCCCGGCGAGCGCCGCCCGCCCGCCGTCCGCCTCGGTGACGCGGAAGCCGTCCAGGCGCAGGCCGCGGCCCAGCGAGCGGCGGATCGCCGCGTCGTCGTCGACGACGAGGACCCGCCCCCGACCTGCTGGATCGACCCGTGGTTCCACCATGGGACCGCACCATACTCCCGGCCGCTGTGACCACCGGCCGCAGCTCGGGCCGGCGCGGAGCAGGCGCTCAGAGCACGCGGCGCCGCATCAGCGCGGCGAGCACCAGGACACCGGGGATCAGCGGCAGCCAGACCGTCACGAGCCGGTAGCCGAGGACGGCCGACGTGGCCACGACGGCCGAGGCGCCGGCGGTCACCAGGGTGAAGGCCAGGGCGGCGTCGAGCGAGCCGAGGCCGCCGGGGGCGGGCAGCCAGGCCGCGGCGGTGCTCGCGAAGAGGTACGCGAGGACGACTCCGCTGACCGGCACGGGAGCGTTCAGCGCCTGGATCACCGCCACCAGCACGGTCGCGTGCATCACCGGGAAGGCCAGCGATCCGCCCCACAGGGCCGCGACCCGTGCCGACTTGCAGTGCAGGGCCCGCACATCGACCACCATCGTGCCGAAGAAGGTGCGCACCCGGTCCCGGACCCGGCCGGCGAGGAGCAGCAGCAGCGCGCCGGCCACGGCGCAGCCCGCCACCACCGACACGATGACGACGGGGTGGGCGGGGCCGGCCGGGGTGACCCGGTCGACCTTGAGCGCGTGCGGGAAGACGGCGAGCAGTATCAGCAGCATGCCGACGCGTACCACCGCGGCGGCCCCGGCACGTACCCCCAGGGCGGCGGCCGAGCGGCCCGGTGGCAGTCCGCGGCGCAGCAGGAACCGCAGGTTGACGGCGTTGCCGCCGACTCCGGCCGGCAGCAGGTGGTTGGCGGCGGACGCGGCGAACTGGGTGGCGAGCAGCCGTCCCGGCGGCAGCGACTCCACCACCGCGCCCTGCTGGGCGGTGGCCGAGCAGATCCAGGTCATGACGGCGGCGGCGGCCGCGACGGCCAGCCACTGGCGGTCGGCGGCGCCGAGCTGGTCGGCGCTGGAGTCGATCAGCGACCAACGGCGGCCCGCGAGCACCGCGAGGGCGAGTACGGGGATCAGGACGGCCATGGAGCGTACCGAGGTCCGCTGCCACCCGCCCTGCCACTTGACCCGTTCAGCCTGGGCAAGCGTCATGGCCCCTCCTCGGTACAGGTGGTCTCGATACAGCGACAATGCGGTTACGGCGATGCGGCGATCCGCCCAGCGTAAGCGTGTCCCGGCACCCGGACTCCCGCACGACCGGCTGCCGGGCGGGCTGTGCGCGTTCCCGCCACTGCGTCAATTCATGCCCCGCACACGGAAAGAGCGGGGGTCCGCGGGCCGAACACTCCGTGAAGGAGTACTCCCGCTCCCACCGCCAAAGGGGTGACGCACCTGCGGAAACGCACCCGCGGAAACGCAAAGCCGGGCGGGGCCCCCTGCTCCCCGCCCGGCGGTCTGCGACCGGTGGCCTCACGGCCCCGGTTCCGGTTCTGCTACTTCAGCTCGATCTGGAAGACCTTGTCCGCGCCGTCGGCGGCGTTGCCGTTGTTGTCGCAGTTGGTCGTGGAGAGCCACAGCGCGCTCTTGCCGGGGATCTTCTCGACGGTCCGCAGCCGGCCGTACTGGTTGACGTAGTACGCCGCCGGAGTGCCCGCGGTGGTCCCGCTGACCGGGATGCGCCACAGCCGCTGGCCCTTCAGCGCCGCCATGTAGATGGCGCCGTCGGAGTAGGCGATGTCACTGGGCGACGCCTGGGCGACCGCCCACTGCGCCTTCGGGTTGGTCATGCCGGAGGTGGAGCACTTGCCCTCGCAGGTGGGCCAGCCGTAGTTGGCGCCCGGCGTGATCAGATTCAGTTCGTCGTACTTGGAGTTGCCGAACTCGGCCTCCCACAGCCGGCCCTGCGGGTCCCAGGTGATGCCCTGCGGGTTGCGGTGGCCGTAGGAGTAGATGAGCGTCCCGAACGGGTTGCCCGGGGCGGCCTTGCCCGCGGTGGTCATCCGCAGGATCTTGCCGTTGAGGGAGTTCTTGTCCTGCGCGAGGTCGGGGGTCTGGGCCTCGCCCGTGGTGGCGTAGAGGTAGCCGTCGGGGCCGAACTTGAGGCGCCCGCCGTTGTGGTACTTGCTCTTCTTGATGCCGCCGACGAGCTGGGTGTAGCCGCTCAGCGTCGAGCCGTCGTAGGTCATCCGGACGATCCGGTTGCCCTCCGAGGCGGTGTGCATGATGTAGACGTAGTGGTCGCTGCTCCAGTTGGGCGAGACCGCGATACCGAGGAGGCCGCCCTCACCGTCGGTGGTGACCGCGTTCGGTACGGTGCCGATCTGGGTCCGCGCACCGGCCTGGGTGAGCTTGAAGACCTTGAACGAGTCGCGCTCGGTGATGAGCGCGGAGCCGTCGGGCAGCCAGCTCATGCCCCAGGGGATCGTCCAGCCGGTGGAGACGGTCTTGATGCTGGAGGGGGTCTTGTCGCTGCCGCTGTCGGGCAGGGTCTTCGCCGTGACCTGGTTGCTGGCCGGCGAGACGTTGCCCGCCGCGTCCTTGGCCTTGACGGTGAAGGTGTACGAGGTGTCGGCGGCGAGTCCGGAGACGGTGGCCGTGGTGCCGGTGACGTCGGGGAGGATGACGTCCGTGCCGTTGTAGACGTCGTACCCGGTCACGCCCGTGTCGTCGGTCGCGGCCGTCCACTTGAGCGAGGCGCTGCCGGAGGTCGTCCCGGTGACGGCCAGCCCGCCGGGCGCGGTGGGCGGCCGGGTGTCAGAGCTGGGCGGAGTGGTGACGGTGGCCAGGTTGCTGGCCGGGGAGACGTTGCCCGCCGCGTCCCGTGCGAAGACGGTGAAGCGGTACGCGGTGTTGGGGGTCAGCCCGGTGACGTTCTTGGTGGTGGCGGTGCCGGCCGCCTCCGCGATCTTGTTGCCGTCGTTGTAGATGTCGTACGCGGCGACGCCCGCGTCGTCCGTCGAGGCGTTCCAGGCGAGCGCGGCACTGGTCGGCGTCGAGCCGGTGGAGTGCAGGTTGCCCGGGGTGGTGGGGGGCTGGGTGTCGGCGCTGCCGCCGCCGAAGACCTGGAACTCCTGCAGCGAGTAGCCCATGGTGGGCCGGCAGCGGGCGGTGCCGGTGGTGCGGACGTAGCGGGCGGTTCCACTGACCGCGAGGTCGTCGGTGCCGCCGTCGCCCGTGGTGGTGGAGTAGACGCTCTTCCAGGTGCTGCCGTCGGTCGAGAACTCGACCTTGTACGCCGTGGCGCAGGACAGGTCCCAGACCAGCTTGACCGAGCTGATGGTGGCCGCTGTGCCCAGATCGACCCTGATCCACTGGGGGTCGACGTTTCTGACGCTCGCCCAGCGGGTCGCGGTGTCGCCGTCGAACGCGAGCTTCGCGGCGTATCCGGTGCCGCCGTCGGACGACGAGGTGGCGGGCTTGCCCTGGCTGAGCAGCACGGGAGCGGCACTGCCTGTTCCGGCGACGGCCACGAGCAGTCCGGCGGCGGTGGCCGTGACCGCCCCGGTGGCGATCAGGGCTCTCGGGGTGAATCGGCGAGGGGTGGGGGGCCTCGGCATTGCGCGTCCTCCTACGGAATCCGTGCTCGGCCCAGTACTTGATCAAGGCATGACAAGTCACAGTCGAACTGCGGCGGATGGGCCGAACCTCTACCGCACAGGACGGTAAAGAAACCTTCCAATTGCGTCAATAGATCGGACCAGTTGAGCCCGATTGTTCGATGAACCGAGGGGAGTTCGTTACGCGCATCGACAGCCCTGATGACACATCGGACGTTCAGGGAGAGCGCTCCCCAGCCGGCCGGGAAGCCCGGCCGGCTGGACGAAGCGCCACGCGCTACGCGGGCCGCGGGAGTTCCGCCGCGAAGAGCTCCTGGACGCGGATCCAGGCGTCGTCCGCGGCCTCCTTGCGGTACGAGTCACGGACGTCGCAGAAGAACCCGTGCGGGATCCCGGGGTAGACGATGATCTCGTGCCGCACGCCGGCCTCCGCCAGCCGGGCGCCGATCGCGGCACGGTCCGCGGCGGGGACGGCGTGGTCCTCGTCACCGACGAAGAAGGCCAGCCGGCCGCCGTGCTCGGCGATGCCCTCGGTGAGCGTGAGGGTCGGCCCCGGGCGGCCGAGTCCGATGTCGGAGCTGGCGAGCCAGCCGGCGTAGAAGACCGCGGTCGCCGCGAGATCGAACTGAGTGGCGGCCAGATAGGCGAGATGGCCGCCGAAGCTGAAGCCGATCATCCCGACGGACGGGGCAGCGAGCTCCGCGCCCCGCAGATGGTCCACGGCCGCGCGGATGTCCTCGACGGCCCCCTCGCGGGTGAGCCCGCCGCTGAGTTCGAGTCCCTTGACGCGGCCGTCCGGGTCGTCGGTGAAGTCGATGCCCGTTCCGGCCCGGTGGTAGAAGTCGGGAACGATGACGGTGTAGCCGAGACGGGCGATCCGCTCCGCGACGTCACGGATGTGCGCGGTCAGCCCGAAGATCTCGAAGCCGACGACCACACCCGGGTAACGGCCGGGGGCCTGCGGCCGGACCAGGTGGGCGCCCATGGAGCCGTCGCCGGACGGAATGGTGATGCTTTCCCTGACGATCTCGAATTCCATGATCCAAGCCTAGAACAGGCACTCGGATCCCGACCAATAGCCGCAGTCGCAGCGGGACATCGGAGATCCGATCCCGGCGGGCCGGTGGCGATGGCCCGCCTGCTCGACGTGCCTCAGGACCGGGTCACCAGCCGGTGAACGCCTCGTAGGCCGGCCCCAGCACCTCGGTCAGACCGCGGCCGCGGACGGTGATCGCCGGCCGGCCGAGCAGCAACAGCGCCGAGTCCGCCGGCTCGCGCCGCGGCACGGCGGGCGGCAGCTCCTTCAGCAGCTCCTCGCGGGTGCGCCCGCGCCAGCTCAGGACGAGATACGGATCGGCGTCGAACGCGTCGGCCAGGCTCCGCAGCACCGCGCTGAGATGGGCGCAGGGCAGCGCCCAGTCGGGGCACGAGCACTCCATCGCGAGATCCGGGGTGCGCGCCGGGAAGAGCCGCAGACCGGCCCTGGCGAACAGGTCCTCCGCGTCGGGAGCCAGTTCGTTGTCGAGCAGCCGCGCCCGGCAGTCGGGGTCGGCGCCGACGGCCCGTACGGCGCGGGTCCACTGCGCCGGGGTGAACTCCGCCAGCCCGATCCGCACGTCGTAGCGCGCCTGCCCCTCCCTGACCCGGGCCGTCACGGCGCCGGCCTCGACCTCCAGCCCGGTCACCCCGGCGGCGGGCGGGCCCGGCGGCACGGTCGCGCCGATGGCCTCCAGCCGGTCGGCGAACCGCTGGGACCAAGAGCGCGCCCTGCCGGGCAGCCCCGGCCGCCCCGTCATTCGCTCACCGCGTCGGCGCCGAGACCGACCAGGTCGTACAGCGCGTCGGTCGACAGCTCCGTCAGCCAGTTCTCGCCGGATCCGACGGCAGCCCTGGCCACGGTCCGCTTCGCCTCGATCATCGCGTCGATGCGTTCCTCCACGGTGCCCACGCACACGAACTTGCGGACCTGGACGTCACGGCGCTGTCCGATCCGGAACGCCCGGTCGGTGGCCTGCTCCTCGACCGCCGGGTTCCACCACCGGTCGACATGGATGACCTGATTGGCGGCGGTCAGATTGAGGCCGGTGCCGCCGGCCTTGAGGGAGAGCAGGAACACCGAGGGGCCGTCCGGGTCCTGGAAGCGCTCGATCATCTCGTCGCGGGCCCGCTGGGGCACCCCGCCGTGCAGGAACAGGACGTCGGTGTCCAGCCGCTGGGCCAGGTGCCCCTGCAGCAGCGAACCGAACTCGGCGAACTGCGTGAAGCACAGCGTCTTGTCGCCCTCGGCGAGCGCCTCCTCCAGCGTCTCCTCCAGCCGGGCGACCTTCCCCGAGCGCCCCGCCAGCGGCGAGCCGTCGTGCGCGAACTGCGCGGGGTGGTTGCACACCTGCTTGAGCTTGCCGAGCGACGCCAGCACCAGACCCTTGCGCTCGATGCCGCGGCTCTCCTTGATCTGCTCCAGGAGGTCGGTGACGACCGCCTGGTACAGCGCCGCCTGTTCGGCTGTGAGATTGCACAGCACCGTCATCTCCTGCTTGGCGGGCAGGTCCCGCGAGATGGCCGGATCGCCCTTCAGCCGCCGCAGGACGAACGGCCGGGTGCGCTGTTGCAGCGCCTGCGCGGCGGCCTCGCTGCCGTCGCGCTCGATGGGAACGGCGTACCGCTCCTTGAAGCGGATCGCCGAACCGAACAGGCCGGGGTTGGCGAAGTCCAGGATGGCGTGCAGTTCGGCCAGCCGGTTCTCGACGGGAGTGCCGGTGAGTGCGATGCGGTGGTCGGCGGTCAGTTCGCGGACCGCCCGGTACTGGCGGGTGGCGGAGTTCTTGATGTGCTGCGCCTCATCGATGATGACGCGCCGCCAGACGGTCTGCGTGAGCGCCTCGGTGTCGCGCTGCACCAGCCCGTACGTGGTGATCACCAGATCGGCGCCGGCGACCGCTTCCCGCAACTCGGCGCCGGACAGCCGGCCGGCCCCGTGGTGGACGTAGACCCGCAGCATCGGGGCGAACCTGGCGGTCTCGCGCCGCCAGTTGCCGACCAGCGACATCGGGCAGACCAGCAGCGTCGGCCGGATCTCAGCCGTGTGATCCGGGTGATCCGCGCGATCGGCGTGCTCCGCGTGCTCCACCGCGAGCAGCGCCAGTGCCTGGGCGGTCTTGCCGAGCCCCATGTCGTCGGCGAGGACGGCACCGAGCCCGAGCTCCGACAGGAACTTGAGCCAGGCCAGCCCCCGTTCCTGGTACGGGCGCAGCGTCGCGCCGAATCCGGCGGGCACCGCGACCGGGCGCAGCCGCTGGTCGGCGCGGCCGGAGAGCAGTTCGCCGAGCCGGCCGTCGGCGCTGACGGACGCGACCGGCAGCCCGCCCGCCGTGGCGTCCGGGTCGAGCGCGATCCGCAGGATCCGCCCGGAGTCCGTGGCGCCGCTGCCGTCGCGTTCCAGGAAGGCGAGAGCGGCGGCGATGGTGTCCGGGTCGACCTCGGTCCACTGGCCCCGGATCCGGATCAGCGGCTGCTTGGCGGCCGCCAGCTCGGCGAGTTCCGCGGGGGTCAGCGGCTGGTCGCCGAGCGCGGCCTGCCAGCGGAACGCGACGATGGCGTCCTGGTCGGCCAGGCTGCCGATGTCCACGGCGCCGGGCTGCGGGGTGCGCACGGTCAGGGTCATGCCGAGTTTCTGGGGGCGCTGCCACCATGTGGGGAGCAGTACGCCGAAACCCGCGTCGGCCAGTGCGGGAGCGGCGTCCCGGAGGAAGCCGAGGGCGCC
>NZ_JAPVLS010000151.1:0-12558 GCF_027158125.1 Streptomyces sp. H39-C1 | reverse complement strand
GCCGCGAACAGATCGCTGAACTGCTCGTCGGCGAAGACCTCGCCCAGCGCATCACGAATTCGGATGGCCAACGAGCCCTGGGGGAACGCGGCCCGGGCGACCCGCGCCGTCATCTCGGGAATCTCATAACCGGACCTGGGCCACAACGACATCACGGACCACCCCATCGGTTCCCCGCGAATCAGCGTCCACCCCACTCTCCCAGCCATCGGAAGATCACGCGGGCCACACCGTGAATAGACCAGCAGAGTCACTCCGGGGGTCACCTCATTTGGCGTTGACCGAACCTGTGTGTGATTGTGAGCGTCGTTGTCTGTGAGCACCGTGGGAGCAGTTGGTGGCCGGGGAGGCCGCCACTCCGGTGGGGCCTTCAGGGGGAGCTTTGACCGATCACGCACCGGTGTCCGGCGGCGACCCGCAACGAGGTCCCGGGCGGCGGGGGAGCCAGGCCGCGCGCCGGCGCCGGCGTGCCCAACGGCGGGTGCGGCTCCTGGTGACCCTTACGGTGCTCGCCGTGCTGGTCGGCGGCGCCGCCGCATGGTGGCGCAGCGGTGCCGACGACGTGGCGGACGCGTCCGCGACGTCCCCGCCTTCCGGCCCGTCCTCCCCGGCGCCCACCGCGCCGCCGAGCGCGGCTTCCCGGGCCCCCACGACACCCGCGCCGCCCACCACGGCGAAGGCCGCGAAGTCGGTCTCCGTGCCGAAGTCGGGGCCCGGGACCTTCAGGGCGGGCAAGGGCAGGGCCGGTGGCTCCACGGTCGGCCAGGGAGTGATCCGTACGTACCGGGTCCAGGTGGAGGACGGCATCCGGATCTCCGCCGATCAGGCGGTGGACGAGGTGGCGGCGATCCTCGCGGATCCCCGCAGTTGGACCCGGGACGGCAAGCACGGCTTCCGCCAGGTGTCGTCCGGCAGCGCGGACCTCGTCATCCGGATAGCAACGCCCGACACCGCCGACGCGCTCTGCCTGGCGGCCATCCACCTGGACACCCACAACGAGCTGAACTGCGAGGTTCCGGGCGGTGTGGTGGTGAATCTGCGGCGGTGGATCCTGGGTTCGCCGACGTTCACCGGCCCCATCGCCGACTACCGCGCCCTGATCATCAACCATGAGGTCGGGCACAGCCTCGGCCACGGCCACGAGGGCTGCCCCGGCCCCGGCAAGCTCGCACCCGCGATGATGCAGCAGATCAAGGGCCTCAACGGCTGCAAGCCGAATGCCTGGCCGTACGACCGCCAAGGGCACTACATCAGCGGCCCGTCCGTCACCTGAGCCCTTGCCGAATCACCGGCCCCGGCAGATGACCTCCGCGGGGGAGGTGGGCCGCCGCGCGTCGGCAAAGGGCGCCACGGGCGCTGTGTGACTGCGAGAGATCGCGGGCCAACTCCCAGCCCGGTGAGCGATCTGGGCTGTAGGGGCCGTTTGGTGGGTGCCGGGCGGCCAACGTGGCGTGTGGAGGAGAGCGAGCCACCCTGGGGGCGGTCGGCTAAGGCTGTGACCGAGAATGCTCGACGGGTTTTTCTGGTGGCGAGGACAAGGGGGTGAGCAAGGGTGCCACGTGTCCCGAGCCACTCATTCCGGACTGTCCGTCAGCGAAGGTCGATTGGCTGAGCGGGGGGCGATCTCGTCAGAGTCACCCCGGGCGCACCGGTGGCCTGCTGTACCCAGCGCGCCAGGGTCATCAAGTGTCACACCGGGGCGTACAGGCGCGTCCTTTGTCCCGGTTGCGGAGCTGGGGCGCCGGAAGTTAGCCGGTGCAGGTGGCGCGGCCGTAGGTGCCGAAGGCAGTGGCCGTCTGCACATGGCGGCCCTGGATCGCCAGGGAGCATGCGACCTGGCCGCCCTTGCCGTCCAGGGTGAGATTGATGCTGGGCGCCTTGCCGAGCGGGACCTGGACGGTCTTTTTCCAGGGGAGTTCGGCGGCTTTCTCGACGGTCGCGTCGCCCGACTCGCTGTGGGCGAGGTAAGTGATCTCCACCGTGCCGGTGCCGGTGACCTCGTAGGTGACCTCGGCGGTGGGGACGGCCTTCGGCTTCGGCTTGTCGTCGGTGTTGAGCACACCGAAGAGGACAAGTCCGGCGCAGGCGGCTATTACGGCGCCTGCTGCGATGAATGCACGCCTGTCCGAGCCCTTCTTGCCATCCGTGGTATCCGGTGTCTCCGGCGCTTCCGCCGTATCGGTCGATGACATGGAGGATTCTGCTTTCATTCGGAATACATTATCGGGGTGAATGTGCTGGTGTGCACCTGCAGGTTGTACACCATGGATACGTGTCGATGCCAGCGAACGAAGATATCTGGCAAATCGACCCCTGGCCGCGCCAATTGGGCGGTATGTCAGGTCACTTGACTTGTCGTGTCAAGGTCGGTTAGGAATCGCGTCGCCACGATCAACCCTCGGTTCTGGGTGAGGGAGGCGCCTTTCGGTACACACCTGAACGGTGGTCGGGACCGAGGTGATCCTTTCCATTTCGGCCCTGGTATTCATGCGCGCGCGAATGCCGCGCAGAAATCCGAAAGGCGTACGCGTGAAATCCACTCGCAGGAGATATATATCCTGCCTTATCGTCTCGACCGTGGTGGGCACACTCCTGCCGCAGGTCGCGTACGCAGCCCCCACCACAGCATCGGAAGGCAGCGACAAGGGCGTCGTCGACACGATCAAGGGCTTGTTCGCCGACGATGACGACAACTCCCAGACGCCGCCCACCGGCGGCAAGTTGGAGATTCCCAGCCGGCAGAAGCTGCCCAAGGGCAAGAACCTGCCCAAGGCGACCCGGGTCAAGGAGCTGACCGGGAAGCGCACTTCGCAGGCCAGGTTCTGGCAGATGTCCGACGGGCGTATCGAGGCGGAGCTGTCGGCGGTCCCGGTCTCGTACAAGGCCGGGACGTCCTGGAAGCCGATCGACACCGCCCTGCGTGCGACGCAGGACAAGGGCTTCGATTTTGCCAATACCGCGAACACCGGACAAAGTTGGTTCGGATCGGACGCGGGGAAGCTGCTGCGCTTCAAGGCTCCGGACGGCCGGTCGGTCACGATCGGCCTCAAGGGCGCAACGGGCGCGGTGAAGCCGCAGGCCAAGGGTGACACGATCACCTACAAGGACGCGCTCTCCGGTGCGGACCTTGAGTACAAGGTCGGTCGCGGGCAGGTCAAGGAGAACATCGTCCTTGATCAGGCGCCGGCGGGCCCCGTGTCGTACACCTTCACCCTGGATACGGCGGGGCTTACGCCGAAGGCGCGCCGGGACGGTTCGGTCGGTCTGTACGGCGAGCTGCCGAACACCCCGGTGATGGTGATTCCGGCCCCGTACATGACGGACGCCAAGAAGGACGCGCTGTCCCCGACCGGTGGCACCTACTCCACCGGCGTCAGCCAGAAGCTGACCCGGGACGGCGACCACTGGCAGCTGACGGTCACTCCGGATGCGAAGTGGCTGGCCGCGAAGGACCGCCAGTACCCGGTCGTGATCGACCCGACGATCACCATCGCGCCGGACGCAGCCACCTCGCAGGACACGATGGTCCTGTCGGACCAGCCGGCGGTGAACTTCAACAACACCTGGAAGCTGGCGGCCGGCAAGACCGACACCGGCATCGCCAGGTCCCTGGTCAAGTTCCCGCTGACGTCGATCCCGGCGGGCACGAAGATCGACTCTGCGCGACTGAACCTCTATTACGACCAGTCGCACACCACCAACGCCAACGACGTCACCATCGAGGCGCACCGGGCCACCGGCGCCTGGGACGAGACCACCGCGACCTGGAACAACACCAGCGCGCTGGTGGGCGAGCTGTCCGGCACCACCGTCCAGCAGGACGACGGCGATGCGGGCACGGCCGCGGTCGGTGAGTGGCCGGGCGCTACCACCACCGGTGGCGCGGCGACCAACGACGACTTCGTCTTCAACAAGAACACCGCGACCGGCGAATCCTACACCTGGCAGCCGCCGGTCGCCGAGACCGCTTCGTACCGTGTCGAGGCTCACTTCCCGGCCGCAGCGGACGCGGCGACGGCGGCCCCGTACACGATCACGCACCGGGACGGTACGAAGAGCGTCACGCTCAACCAGACCGGCAGCGGCGGCGTCTGGAAGGCCCTGGACACCACGGAGTACTACTTCGCCCAGGGCAACACCGGCAAGATCGTCCTGGGTGACACGGGCTCCTCCACAACCCGGACCCTGGCGGACTCGATCCGGCTGGTGAACCCGGCACAGATCGTGAAGAAGGCCGGCCAGTACAACCAGTGGCACGACTTCGCGGTCACCGACACCGTGCAGAATTGGGTGTCGGGCACCGCGAACTACGGGTTCGTGCTGCAGGGCAAGGACGACACCCTGGCCGCGACGCCGACCGGCGGACCCCGCTACGAGGCCGGCGACGGCTCCGTGTACGGCGGCGAGACCTCCACCATCCCCAAGCTGACGGTCACGTACGGCAAGGTGGGCGCCGCGCTCGACTCACCGACCGTCGTGCACTCCACGGGACCGGAGCTGTCCTGGGCGAAGTACACCAACACCACCGGTGACCCGAACCTGGACCCGGTCGAGTATCAGCTGCACCGCTCCACGCAGCAGGTCTTCACGCCCTCGACCGCGACGCTGATCGCGCCGATCGACAAGGCCGCGACCAGCTACACCGATACCACCGCGGTGCCAACCCCCGATTCGAGCTCGTCCGAGATCGGGAAGTCGTACTTCTACCAGCTCGCGGTGAAGACGAAGGACGGCCAGCTCCTCGGCTCGCCGACCCGGGTGGTGGGTATTCCCAAGGCCGGCCGGACGATGAAGATCATCCAGGGTAGTCAGGGCGGCGTCACCGACACGACCCTGTCCTCGCAGCAGCCGACGGTGAACCAGAACGCCATCCAGTCGTTCGGTGTCGGCCAGACCTGGCTGAGCGTCGGCAACAACTCCACCACCTACGGCAAGACCCGTGCCGTCCTGAAGTTCCCCACCACATCCATCCCCACCACCGCCACGGTGCTGGAGAACAAGATGTACCTGTGGGGCGCCGAGACCACCACCGGCACCAACGGTGCGATCTACGAACTCCACGGCCTGACCAAGGACTTCGACCAGACCACCGCCACCTGGAACAACGCCAACGCCACCACCGCGTGGACGGCAGCAGGCGGCGACATGGCCGCCACCGTCTCCGACACCGTCGCCACCGTCAGCGAGGTCGGCCGCCACTGGTGGGATGCGACCAGCCTGATGCAGTCGTGGGTCAAGACCCCGACCGGCAACCACGGCGTCGCGGTCAAGCTGAAGGACGAGACCACCACCGGTCCGCAGGAGCGCACCCTGTTCCTGAGCGCGGAGACGGCGGATCCGCAGCTGCGCCCGTACATGCAGGTGATCTACGTCGATGCGACGACGGAGGACACCTACTACGCGCCGCAGACCCCGGCCCGTATGACGCCGAACTCCACGTACGCGGTGGACTTCACGGTCGCCAACACCACGGCTGCGGCCTGGGCCGCGGGTGAGCGTGAGCTCTCCTACACCTGGAAGCTGCCCGACGGCACGGACATGACCACCGGCGGCAACCAGCTCGAGACCGCCATTCCGGCGCTGTTGCCGGGCAAGTCCGCCACCATCCAGGCCCAGGTCAACACGCCGATCAACTCGGACAACGGATCCAAGCGCACCGACTACGTGCTGGGCTGGGACGTCCGCAAGGTCGCTGACGGCACCTGGCTGTCGGCCGGCACGGGTGCGATCCCGGCGCTGAAGCAGAATGTCGCTGTCGAGGACCCCACCTCGAACGACCTGGGGCTGGAGAAGTTCTACTCCTACACCGGCAAAAACACCGGCGCGGGCTCGACACTGATGTCGAACCTGTCCTCGGGCAACGCGGTGTGGTCCTACAACGCGTTCAACAACCCCGGCCGGAGCCTGAGCACCTTCGCCCGCTTCTCCTACAACTCCCTGGACACAAGTGACACCGTCATGGGAGCGGGCTGGTCGGGTCAGGCCGCGGGCCCGATCCGGATGGGTGCGCCCCTGGACTTCCACCCCAATCCGAACCCGACCGAAATCAAGCTCCCGGACGGCGACGGCACCACGCATATCTTCCGCTGGGATGCCACCAACAGCGTATGGAAGGCCCCGGCCGGTGTGCACTACAAGCTCGCCGCTAAAACGGGCCTGGACTGCACCCCGCTGAAAGACCCCATCCCGGACGCCTGGACGATGACCCGTCCCGATGGCACCCGCTTCCTGTTCGGCTGCGACGGCTACTTGACCTCGACGATCGACAAGAACGGCAACACGCAGTCGTTCACGTACGAGGAGCGCAAGTCCAACAACAAGCCGACCAAGTTCCTCACCTATGTCACCGACCCGGCCGGTAGGCAGTCGCTGACGGTGGAGTACTTCAAGAAGGGTGACGCGTCCTACGACTACATCGACGACACCGGCGCCAAGGTCACCGCCACCAACCTGACCAACTCCAAGATCTACGACCATGTGAAGTCCATGACGGACATCTCCGGCCGGAAGATCTCCTTCTACTACACCAGCAAGGGACTGCTCGGCCAGTTCACCGACGGTGACGGCAGTACGCAGCCCAAGGTGTTCAAGTTCACCTACGACGCTACTCAGGGCAACAAGAACGTCAAGCTGGTCAAGGCCACCGATCCGCGCGGCAACGCCACCACCATGGCGTACAACGAGCCCAAGGCGGGCGACGACCCGAAGTACCACTGGTGGACCAAAACCATCACCGACCGTGTGAACGGCGCGACCGGCTTCACCTATGCGGCGGACGCGGCGAACACCAAGTTCACCGACGCCACCGTCACCGACGCGGAAGCACATCTGTCGACGTACGTGACAGATGACTTCGGCCGCCCTGTTCAGACCACCAACGCCAAGTCCCAGATTTCGAAGATGTCGTGGGATGCGGACAACAACGTCACCTATCTTGAGGAAGCAAACGGCGCCAAGACCGCCTACTGCTACGACCAGAAGACCGGTTATCCGCTCTGGCAGCGAGACGCCGAGAGCAACAAGGCGGGCGTGCCACCGTCCTCGGACTGCACGGCCGGCACCTACCCGGCCAACGCGTCGAAGTACACCTACCAGACACGGCTGGACGGTTACTCGGCCGACGTGTTCACCAAGGCGTCCCCTGAGGGCCACAAGTGGGAGTTCGGCTATGACTCCTTCGGCAACCTGAAGACGGTCACCGACCCCAAGGGCGTCGCCACCACAGGAACGGCTGGTGACTACACCACTTCCTACGGGTACGACTCCTTCGGTCAACTGACCACGGTGACCGATGCCAACGGCAATCCGACGACCAACAGCGGTTTCGGACCGACCGGCTACCCGGCCACGATCACTGACGCGCTGGGTAAGTCCTCGTCGTACGTGTACGACGAGCGCGGCCAGGTCACCCAGGTCACCGACGCATTGGGCAAGAGGACAACCCAGACCTACGACACCTACGGGCGTCCATTGGTCAACACGGTGCCCAAGGACCAGAACGCCGGTGTACTGATCACGACTCCGGCTCCGGTGTATGACGCCAACGACAACGCCACCCTCTCCACGGCTCCCAACGGTGCCGTTTCCACGGGTGTCTATGACGCGGCCGATCAGATCACCTCGGCGTCGGCGCCGAAGGACTCCTCGGCATCGGACCAGCGGACGTCGACCTACACCTATGACAAGGTCGGCAATCTCAAGACAACGACGGAGCCCAAGGGTTCGCTGACGACATCGGACGCGGCGGACTTCGTCACCACCAACACGTACAACGAGATCTATCAGCTCACCTCCGTACTGAACTCGGCGAGCGACAAGATCTCGTACACGTACGACAACGTCGGCAACGTGACCACGGTGGTGGACCCGAAGAAGAACGCCACTGCCGATACGACCGACTACACGACCAAGACCGCCTACGACCTGAACCATCGGGTCACGGCGATAACGGACGCGGCAGGGAAGACCGTCAAGCAGTCCTACGACAAGGACTCATTGCCTGTCTCCGCTACGGACGCAGAGAACAACACCACCACCGTCACCTATGACGAGCGGGGTCAGCGGGCCGAGATGAAGGCTCCGCACGACGGGACCACATCGGTCACCTACCGCTCCACGAAGTTCGAGTACGACCAGGTCGGCAACACCACCAAGGTGATCACTCCGCGGGGTACGGAGACGGCCGCCACCGACGACTTCACCACCCGTACCGAGTACGACGCGCTGAACCGTCCGGTCAAGCAGTACCAGCCCTACGACCCTGCGGATGCGCGCTACAACAAGGCAGACGTCTACACCCGCACGGACTACGACGCGGTGGGCCAGGTCACCACGACCTCGCTGCCGCCGTCGGAGGGCCAGACGGTCCGCAACGACACCAGCTTCACCTACTTCGACAACGGCTGGGCCAAGGCGTCCACCGACCCGTGGGACATCACCACTTCGTACGACTACAACGAGCTGGGCAAGCAGACCGCCCGCACGCTCACCTCGGCCGGCGGATCCTCCAACCGCACCATGGCCTGGTCGTACTACCCCGACGGCAAGCTGAAGTCCAAGTCGGACGACGGCGTCCCGGTCGGCAAGAGCGTGATCCTGGTCGACAACTCCGACACCCAGAACACCGCATCCACCGGCACCTGGGCGAGCGCGAACGTCGCCGGGCAGCAGGGCTACGACCACCGCACCCACGCGGCCGGCACGGGCACTGATGCCTTCACCTGGACCCTGAACATTCCCAAGGACGGCACGTACACCGCGTACGTGAAGTACCCCAAGGTGACCGGAGCGGCCACGACGGCGAAGTACACGCTGTCGCAGGGCGCCACCACCCCGCCCTCGGCGACCAGGGACCAGAACGCCGCCACCGGCACCTGGGTGTCGCTGGGCTCCTACAGCCTCAAGCAGGGCAATGACGCCAAGCTGAAGCTGGACCAGAACAGTGGCGGAATCGCGGTCGCCGACGGCGTGAAACTCGTCCGTGACACCACTGGCGAGAGCGACACCGAGAAGAACTCCTTCTCCTACGGCTACGACGTCAACGGCAACATGGTGTCGATCGACGACACCTCGTCCGGTGCGAAGGTCGATGCCTACACGATGACCTACACGGGCCTCAACCAGGTCCAGATGGTCACCGAGGCCCTGGCCGGGACCGCCAAGAAGACGACGTCGTACGCCTACGACGCCAACGGTCAGCCGGACACCATCACCCACCCCGACCAGTTCTCCAAGTACACCTACGACCTGCGTGAGCTGGTCAAGACGGTTTCGGTTGGCAAGACGTCAGTGGACGCCTCGCCGAAGGTGACGTCGTACACGTACACCGACCGCGGCCAGAAGCTGAAGGAGACCAACAACAACGGCAACACCGTCGACTACAGCTACTACCTCGACGGGGCGCTGAAGGTACAGACAGAGAAGAAGCCGAACGGAACGCTGGTAAGCGACCACACCTACGCCTATGACCCGAATGGGAACAAGGCGGAAGATATCGCGAAGAAGATGAACGCCGACGCCCACTCGGCCTACCTCTCCTCGACCACGGACTACACCTACGACCCGGTCAACAGACTGGCGAAGTCGGTGAAGACCGGTAACGGCGCCGGTACCGAGACGTATGTCCACGACGACAATGCCAATGTCACCAGCCAAACGGTCGGAGGCACGTCCTCGGCGTTCACCTATGACCGCAACCGGCTTCAGTTGTCGCTGACTTCGGGTACGTCGTTCGCTTACGACTACGATCCCTTCGGTCGCCAGGAGTCCGTCACAGCTGCCGGCAAGGTCACCGAGCGGAGCATCTACGACGGGTTCGACCACGTCGTCGAATCCCAGAAGGCGGACAGCGCGGGCTCCCTGAAGTCCACGACCTTCTCCTTCGACCCGCTTGACCGCACCACGTCGGAGACCGCGAACGGCAAGACCACCGACTTCACCTACCTCGGCCTGTCCGGAGAGGTACTTGGTGAGCAGGTCGCGGGCCAGACGACCAAGTCGTATCAGTACAGCCCGTGGGGCGACCGGCTTTCGCAGGTCAAGCACAACACGGACGGCACGACGGAGGACGGCTACTACGGCTACAACAGCCACACCGACGTCGAGACGCTCACCGACAAGAACGGCGACTCCAAGGCGACCTACGGCTACACGGCCTATGGCTCCGACGACAAGTCGGAGTTCAGCGGCATCGACAAGCCGGATACCGCTGACCCGACCAAGGAGGCGTACAACCCCTACCGTTTCAACGCGAAGCGATGGGATGCCCAATCGGGCACGTACGACATGGGCTTCCGCAACTACAGCCCGGGGCTGAACCGGTTTACCTCCCGGGATATGTACAACGGTGCCCTCGCCGACATGGGGCTCGGCAGCGACCCGTACACCAGCAACCGTTACGCGTTTGCCGGCGGCAACCCGACGAGCTTCGTCGAAATGGATGGGCACGCGCCCTGCGCCCAGGGAATCATGGACGTGTGTCCCGGTGCAGCCACAGGTTTGGCAGCGCTGTTCATGCTGCCTGGAAAGTACGGAAACAAGACAAGCCGTCACGACCAGGCGCAAGAACACGCGAAGGGAGAAATCCTGGCGCAAGCCGCGAGTATCGGCGCAACCGATTTCGAAATCCGACCCCCGACCAGAATAGATGGAGCGAACAAGGAATGCATGTATCCCCGTAACGGGAACAGAGGGAAAGTACGGGGGAATCGCGGTCTCGCTAGTCCCGACTGCAGCTATGGCACCCCGGATATCCTCGGCTATGACAAGAGCTCGGACGTCTATTACGTCTGGGAAGTAAAGTCCGCCGGTGACGCTAGCAAGGCTGTCCCTGAAGCCCAATGGTATGTAAATCGCCTGAAGGCTGAGGGAAAGAATGCCGTGCTCGGGTGGATGATCGGGGGGCCGTATGACGTCGGCAACGGCGACAAGGTCATGGGACCGGAGTCGGGCGCGGTGATCTACGGAAGGCAGAACAACAAGAAATTCCAAAGCATTTACAACAATAGCCCGATGGCCGCAGCCAGGGCGGCTCAGCAAAACAACGTGCCCCAGCCATCAGCTGGACCAGGACCGGGCGAATACCCGGGGACCGTAAACCAACCAGGGATTGGAACAAGGCCTTCATCTGGTGGCGGTGGTGGATTCGACCCCATTCTGATCCCGCTTGTCGTTCTGGTGGGGGTCGGAGCGGTGGTAACCGCACCTGAGGAGGCTGTCGTCGCGACTGCTGGCGGACTTCTCGGTTACGGATTGGCGGCGTGACATGTGGGCCCTCGCGAATGATAGTGTTCGCGAGGGCCCATTTCATCGATGAACGGCGGATGCTTATGAAGCAACTTGGTGATTTCTTGAAGGAGTACGTGACTCCTGCGGTGAAGCCTGCCGGATTCAAGAAAATGGGAAAATATTATCAACTCTCGACACCTTCGGGAGATGCTGCGTTCCTAGAGTTCAATCCCGTTCGCGTCGATCCGGATTACATCGTATTCTATGCCCATTGCTCGATCGTTCCGGAGCCGTATTGGCAGTGGCTGAACCGCCACTGTGTGGTGACCGGTGTCCCATCTCCGAATCCCTCCGGGGCTCTCGCGGGATTCTCGCTAATACCGCCGAAGACGGCGGCTTATACGCCCAGCGCGCTGGGCGTGCTGAGCACTCGGTGGGCATTTAACGAGACGACGCGAGTAAAAACTGGAGGATCTATAGACTTGGTGCTGCGTACGGATGTGATTCCGAGGGTTCAACGCCTGCTGATCCGGGATAAACTCCTGGAGGCCATAATCTCCACAGATAAGCCTTCTATTCGACTGTGGGGTGCCTTGCAGTCTGAGCTGGTGCTCATGGTCGATAAGTATTCGCTTCCCGAATTTGAAGAATCACTGTCAAGGATCGACCTCAACCCATCCATCAAGGCCCAGTTGGTCGCCTGGGCCGAGATACGGCAGGGCCGGAACTGATCTCATCATGCTGCCGGACAATCCGAAAAACCGCCGCCAGTCGGCTGTTTCGAAATCGTCTAAGATTTCCGTTGCAAGGGTAGGTCTAAGCACCGGCTGTTCACCGGAATAGATCGATCGGACGAGCAGATCGCAGGAAGGTGCCGTTGGACCTGAGGGGATGCGACTGTCGAGGAAGCATCTAGCGCGGCTTCAAGGGCACCTATCTGGTGAGTGAGCGTACGGGATGGGTTATATACACGGTCCGGTCAACTACAGCCCCACCACGGGAATAGCGGACAGCATCACCATGTCCGCCTAAACCGAGGACGGATTACTGTTCAACAACATGGTGGTTCAGAACGGCACGGATTGGTAGACGACATGCTGAGGATCGACGAGCTGGAGGCCGCGCTCCCGGCGATGACGTCGTGGCGTGTGACGGCGGGGCGCAGCGTGGACTGGGGCGTGCTTGAGGCGGACCTCGGGACGGCGCTCAGGGCTTGATCAAGTTCCTTAGGTGACCGGTTCGTTGGTGATGCCCAGGATGGGGAGTGCTCGTTGGGGTTCGTCGCGGATCGCCCGGGTGGTCTTGGCGATGTTGTCGGCTCCGAGGGTTTTC
>NZ_JAPVLS010000150.1:0-12614 GCF_027158125.1 Streptomyces sp. H39-C1 | reverse complement strand
TCGACCAACTCCACCACGACACCGGACAGATGAGGCAGAAGCGCCTCGAAACTCGGCGAAGAACACGCGGGACAGGATGCCAGCCGTCAACACCTACCGATCACAAGATCAGCGACAGAGCCGAATTACGTGACGCGGAAGGCACCTTCGTTGGGGAATTGCGTGACCGCTGACACCAAGAGGCCATCCAGCGGATTGCCACCGAGAACACCGCCCTCAAGCAGCGCGTCCGCCAGCTCACCGCCGACAACCGATCCTTCGACGAACGCCTCCAGGCCGCCCGCTCCAACCTCCGCTTCCAGGACCGCCGCGTCGCCGACCTCCAAGCCCAGCTCGCGGCTCCAGCGGGCTGATCCGACGTGACCGGTGACCGCCGCATCCCTGGTGGGGCGGCCACCGGCCGTAGTGCACACTTGGCCGATGCTGTTGACGTTCATCGCAGAAGTCGCGGACGAGCCCCTGGTCCTGGACCCGGGCAGCCAGGCGACCGAGTCGCAGACCAACACCTGGCATCTCGGCACCGACGCCGATGAGCGGGCGACGCTGTCCGTGAAGGAGGTGGCTGCCGCCTTCGAGAGCACCGCGAGGGCATTGCGTGACCGCATCCGGACCCTCGGTCTGGATGGAACCGCCACGTTCTACGTCTGGCACGACGAGCAAGCCGGACAACTTCGCTGTTCGACCTCCTCACAGCCTCCGGAATCGCTCCCGTTCGGTGGTCACTACGTGCTGACCGAGACGCTCGAGCCGATCATCACTAGCTTCCTCGACGACAGTGATCCCGGCTCGGTGCCGTGGACCGACCTCACACCAATCGAGTCCGACGGCCAGGACCGGGCAGACGTCATGCCGCCGCCGTTCCCGGTCTGGACACGTCGAATCGGGCGCGATACCTGAACGCCCCTCGGTCTCGAAGCCGGGGAAAGCCAGTAGCCGCACCAGCCGGGGTCATGCGAACATCCCCAGCATGGAGCCCCAGGACGACCAAGCGGCAGGCGAGGTGCTGCACGGGCGCGGCTGGCGCAAGGCATTCACCGTTACCGAGATGGTCGACCAGTGGGCCTCGCTCGTCAGGACCGTTGAGAACGGCTACGAGGACCTCATTGACGAGTACACCAACGACCTCTACAGCCGGAACTGGCTCCACGAGGCGTGGGTTCTCCTGCCCGGGCACGTGCTCGTGACCTGGAACCAGCGGATCCAGGAACTCGACGACTGCTTCCGGGACGCAACCGCCTTCGACGACGGCCAGGCACTGTCCCAGTTTCATCGGATCGGTCGGTTCGATCCCGACGCTATGTGGTGGTGGCGGCGCTACCCGCGGATTCTCGTCGGCGACCTCGGACACGCGCTCCGCTCAGCCGGAGCCGTTGACCTGTCGCCAAGCCCGTGACCTGCCCGAAATCTGTCAGCAGCTTGGAACAGCACAGGCTTCAGAGTCATCTCAGACGACCAAGCCGAGCACCACCCCATCGGGCGACCTCAGAAAGTAGTGATGCATCGTCACGGACATGTAGTCTATAAATCGTCGCAGTTCAGAGCCGGTATCCGAGCTCCTGCGGTCGGTAAAGTGGAATTCAAGCGCGGGGTCGACGCAGGGGCGATCCATCAAGGGCTCTTCTACATGGCCTGGTTGATGGACCACCGCCGCGAGTTCGAGCACCTGGTCCGCGACCAGCTCGGGGCAACGGCCGCAGCCCAGGTGCTCTGGAGCGCGCCAAGGCTGATCTGCATCGCCGGCGACTTCACGCGCTACGACGTGCACGCCGTACGCGAGCACCGCAGGTCGATCGGTTCGCTACCGGCTCTTCGGCAGCGACCTGATCGGGCTGGAGACCGTGGCGTCGGTGAGCGGTGGGACCCAGGCACACCGGCGTGTGCGTCGGCATGCGGTCGCACGGACGGCGGCCGATGTCCAAGGTGCGTCGATGGTCGAGCTGGCGAGCGCGGTCGACGAGGCGTTGCTCGGTCTCGGGGACGGCGTGAACCGCGTAGAGCGTAAGCAGTACCGGGCGTATCAGCGCCTGCGGAACTTCGCCTGCGTCTGTCCGCCCCAGCGGAGCAAGCTCCTGGTGTACCTGAAGGTCGACCCCAGGGATATTGACTCCGTTCCTGGGTTCACCCGGGACGTGTCCGGGCTCGGGCATCACGGGACGGGCGATTTGGAGGTGCAGCTTCGTACGCTGCGAGACGTGGAGCGAGCGCAGGGTCTTTTCCGGGCGAGCTACGCAGCGGCTTGATCGCGTGCCGGTAATTTAGCCTTGAGTGCTTCGCGGTCGGTCTCTGCTAAGACCTGTCCCGTAACTGCCGGTCATGGGTGAGATGATCTTGCGGTGTCTGCTGTGATCACGGCGTCGGAGCCGTCTTGGATAGCCCCGTTCACCGGGCTGAGTCCGCGTTCCTTCGGCAAGTTGGTGACGGCACTGCGCCGCGAAGGTGCGGATCCGGTCCGTAAGGGCCGACCGTGGGGCCTCCCGCTGGAAGACCGCGTTCTGCTGGTGGCGGCGTACTGGCGAACAAACTTGACCATGCGCCAGCTCGCTCCGCTCTTCGGTATCTCGAAGTCCGCGGCCGACCGGATCATCGACCATCTCGGCCCCTCGCTCGCGCTCCAGCCACGCAAGCGGTTCCGCAAGGACACCGTGCTCATCGTGGACGGCACCCTGGTTCCGACCCGCGACCACACCATCGCCGCGCAGTCCAAGAACTACCGGTACTCCACGAACCACCAGGTCGTCATCGACGCCGACACCCGGCTCGTTGTGGTGGTCGGCCGGCCGCTGCCCGGCAACCGCAACGACTGCAAGGCGTGGGAGGAATCCGGCGCGAAGGCCGCCGTCGGCAGGACCATGACGATCGCCGACGGCGGCTACCCGGGCACCGGGCTCGTGATGCCCCATCGCCGCCGCAAAGGCGAAGAACTACCGGACTGGAAAAAGGCCCACAACACGTCCCACAAATAAGTCCGCGCCCGCGTCGAGCACGCCTTCGCCCGCATGAAGACCTGGAAGATCCTCTGCGACTGCCGCCTCAAAGGCGACGGCGTCCACCACGCCATGCTCGGCATCGCCCGCCTGCACAACCTCAACCTCGCCGGATAGGCGAACAGCCAGACCGACCACCGACCACGCCCACAGCCACCCCAAGATCATTTACGGGACAAGCCTTAGTCGGGTGGCTCCTTTCAACGGTCGGGCAGGGCGCAATGCCACGAAGCTTAAGTTGATCAAGGTTTCAATGGCGGCTCGCCGTTGGGTGGACTCGTGCGTCGTTGAAGCTCGTTTCGGGCGGACGGCTACGGTTGTCGCATGGATCAGGGGGCAGTTGAAGCGGGTAGGCCGGTTGCGCGACCGGACCAGGTGTCGCTGGGGGTCTTGGTCGCTGCGGTACCGCGGTTCAAGGTCGACGAGGCCGCTGCAGTGTGTGGGGTGGCTGAGCAACGTCGTGGTGGGAAGCTTCCTCCACATGTGACCGCGTACCTGACGATGGCACTGTGCCTGTTCGCCGATGACGGCGCTGAGGAGGTCGCGCAGAAGGTCACCGGGTCGCTGTCGGAGTTCGGCGTCTGGGACGCAGCGTGGGAGCCGCCGACGTCTTCGGGGATCACCCAGGCCCGCAAGCGGCTGGGCCGTGATGTGTTGCGTGAGACGTTCTACCGGGTCGCCGAGCCGGTGGCTGCCGGTGAGAGCCGGGGCGCTTGGCTGCGGCAGTGGCGGCTGATGGCCATCGACGGTTTCGACCTGGACCTGCCCGACACGGCCGAGAACGCAGCCGAGTTCGGCTACGCGGGCAACGATCAGTCCCGCTCGGCGTTCCCCAAGGCCCGGGTGGTGGCTGTGGTCGAGTGCGGGTCTCACGCGTTCATGGACGCCGAGGTCGGCCCGTGGAACCGCAGCGAGAAGGCGATGGCCGCCTCGCTGTTGATCTCGATCTCCAGCGACTGGCTGCTGTTGGCCGATCGCGGCTTCTACAGTTTCGCCGCGTTCAGTGCCGCCACACAGACCGGGGCGGCGTTGTGCTGGCGGGCGCCGACGCAGCTGCGGCTGCCGGTCCTGGAGGTCCTGTCCGACGGCTCATATCTCTCGGCGCTGGTCGACCCAGCGATCCGCGGCCGTGAGCGTGAGGAACTGCTGGACGAAGCGAGGTCGGGGGCGAAGCCGGACCCTGCCGCGGCCCACGTGGTGCGGGTCGTGGAGTACGACGTTCCCGACCGCGACGGGCAGGAACTGATCTGCCTGATCACCAATATCACTGACCACGACGCCTTGACGGCCGGAGAACTCGCCGGCGCCTACCAGCAAAGATGGGAGGAGGAGACCGCAAACGGGCAGCTCAAGAGCATCCTGCGCGGGCCGGGGAAGGTGTTGCGGTCCAAGAGTCCGGACCTGGTCCACCAGGAGATTTGGGCCTACCTGCTGGTCCACTACGCGATCAACTCCCTGATCTGCCAAGCCGCAACCGGCGCCGACATCGACCCGGACCGGATCAGCTTCCTGAGGACCGTCAATATCGTCCGCCGCACCGCCACGGGGACGGCGGCCTTTCCCCCCTGAGCGGTGGGACGCCGTGGCAGCCGAGATCCTTACAGCGCTCGCAGCACGCCGAAACTGCAACCCCGAACGGCGCCAACGCAGTTACCCACGGGTCGTCAAACGCGCCCGCCACAACTCCTATCCGGTGAAGAGGGCAACAGACGCCGGCACCCACCATGCGGGCCCACCCATCCTCAGGTTCGCCCTGCTCGGCTCACCTCCCACCAGATCAAGATCAAGATCAACTTAAGCTTCGTGGCATTGTCCCAAGCCCCGCCGATGGAATGCGTGAGTGGGGTGTATGGCTAGCCGTTGAGAAGCGGCAGGCGCTGGCCGGTAGAGGTCACTCCGGTCAGGTGGACACCGCCGCCTCGGGGTAAAGGGAGAACCCACCCCGGTCGTATCTCATTCGTGTGGAACGTGGAAACCCCGTTGGGGTCCGGGCGGCTCTGGCCCGGTCAGCCGACCGCAAGGAAGGCTCAACTCCCCAGCGGGAACAGGACGGCCCAACAAGCCAACGCCGGAAGCCGAAAGGAAACGGGAAAGTGATACATCATGATCGGCCCCTCCGCCGGCCGCCTCACATAACCGTCCGGATACGGGTGCACTGCCCGGACCCGAAAGGGTGCTGACGTGGGCCGAGTGAGCCTGTACAGAATCACTGGATAAAGATGACGGAACCGAGGGGCAAGTTGGACACCATGTTGATGGCGGACGGACCGGCCTCGGCCCTTCCGGCTGCTTCCGCGCCGGTGAACGAACCCGAGGGCGAAGACTTGGACTGGGCGTCGATTGACTGGCGTCGGGTCGAGGAAGACGTACGGCGTCTGCGGCAGAGAATCTTCACGGCATCGCAGGCAGGGGATCGCAAGAAGGTCCGCAATTTACAGAAGCTGATGCTCCGTTCCCGCTCAAACACGCTCCTGAGCGTGCGGCGGGTCACGGAGATCAATGCTGGACGCGCGACGGCGGGAGTCGACGGAAAGGTCGTGCTGTTGTCCCAGTCCAAGGCCGCGTTGGCTGACTAGGTCCAGCATCGCGCCCGACCGTGGATTCCCAAGCCCGTCAAGCGGGTGTTCATCCCCAAACCGGGGACCACGAAGAAGCGCGGACTCGGGATTCCCGTGATTGTTGACCGGTGCCTGCAAGCTGTGGCACTGGGAGCACTGGAACCCGCGTGGGAAGCGCGGTTCGAGCCGAAGTCGTACGGCTTTCGGCCCGGCCGCGGCTGTCACGACGCGATCGGGGCCATCTACTCCACGCTCAACGGGAAGAACCCGCAGCGTGCGTGGGTGCTCGACGCAGACCTGACGGCGGCGTTCGACCGCATCGACCACGCCCGGCTCATGGCCGCACTCGGTACCTTCCCCGCCCGGGGACTGGTCCGGCAGTGGCTGAAGGCCGGGGTCGTGGATCGCGGTCGGTTCGCCCGACCGAGGAGGGAACTCCGCAGGGTGGGGTGATCAGTCCGTTGCTTTTCAACGTGGCTCTGCACGGGATGGAGGAAGCCGCAGGGGTCCGCTATTACACCACCGGCAGAGATGCAGGGAGTGCGCAAAGCGGCAGCCCCGTGCTGGTGCGATATGCAGATGATTTTGTCGCGATGTGCACCAGTCGTGAACAGGCCGAGCAGGTCAAAGAGCGGCTGGTTGCATGGCTGACGCCCAGGGGGCTCGCTTTTCACGAGGACAAGACACGCATCGTCCACGCGGAGAGCGGATTCGACTTCCTGGGGTTCAATGTCCGCCGCTATCACGGCAAGTTGCTGATCAAGCCGAGCACAGCGGCTCAACGACGGATCCAGGAACGGCTCAGCACCGAAATGGTGGCTTTGCGAGGGGCCAACGCCGGTGCGGTACTTAAGAAGATCAACCCGGTCGTTCGGGGTTGGTCGGCCTACTACCGGACGGTGGTGTCCAGTGAGATCTTCACGGCGCTGGACAATCACATGTGGAAGCTCGCTTACAAGTGGGCCAAGCACAGCCACCCGAACAAGCCGAAGCACTGGATATCCGCCAAGTACTTCGGCCGGTTCAACAAAGCCAGGATGGACCGGTGGGTTTTCGGTGACCGCGACAGCGGCGCCTACCTGCTCAAGTTCTCCTGGACGAAGATAGTCCGGCACCAGTTGGTCAAGGGGAAGGCGTCTCCGGACGACCCTGCCCTGGAATCCTATTGGGCTCAGCGGCGCCGCAAGGGAACTCCTTTGCCAGTTGACGCTATGACCGTGCGCCTTCTACGGGAACAGCACGGCCGTTGCTCGATTTGCGGAGGGCTCTTGCTGCACGCCGACCACCCGCCACGAAGCCCACAAGAATGGGAAGCGTGGCGGGTCGTCATACGGAAGGCGATCTCCAAGCAATACATCGCGTTCCCAGGTGGGGGCACACCGGACGGTCAACGACTCCGTCTCCTCCACGCCCATTGTCAACGGCGGAATGAAGCCGCCGCGATGACAAGCCCAGCATTTGTACCTGCCGGCGAGCCTTCGGGGCTTGCTTGAGCCGTGTGCGGTGAAAGCTGCTTGCACGGTTCTGAGGGGGCGGGGACGCAGTAATGCGTCCCCGCTACCCGACTGATCATCGGGCTGAACCGATCGGCGATCGGAACTGTCGTGGAACGAACAACCCGCTACACACTGCTCGTTCACCTGCCGCGGGCCGAGGGCTACGGCACCGTCCCACCGACCAAGAACGGCCCCGCGCTGGGCGGCTACGGGGCCGTGGCCATGAAGGATGCACTGGCCACCACGATGGCCACCATGCCCGACCAGCTTCGCCGCTCACTGACCTGGGACCGCGGCAAGGAGCTGTCCGCTCACGCCCAGCTCACGGTTGAGAACCGGGCTGCCGGTCTACTTCGCGGACCCGCACGCCCCGTGGCAGCGGGCCACGAACGAGAACACCAACGGGTTGTTGCGCCAGTATTTTCCCAAGGGCACTGACCTGTCCCGATGGAGCGGCAACGAACTGGCCGCCATCGCCACGGTCCTCAACTCCCGCCCCCGCAAGACTCTCGGCTGGAAGACACCAGCGGAAGCCCTCAACGATCATCTACGATCAGCGCAAGCCGGTGTTGCGACGACCGATTGAATCCGCCTTGTGCACGCCGATCGTTGAGGTGGGCGTGGTCCTGGCAAGCGGGGCGACGAAGAGAAGGATCTGGGGTGGTCACGGTGGAGCAGTTTCAGGTGCGGGCGATCGGCCCTGCCCGGCCGGGCGTGGTTGTCCTGGCGGTGTCCGGCGCACTGGACTTCGGCACCGAGCAGCTCCTGGGCGATGCGGGGAGCCGGGCGTTGGCCGGCGGGTGCCGGCGGCTGGTCCTGGAGTGCGCCGGGGTGACGTTCTGCGACTCCCAGGGCCTCAACCGCTTCCTGAAACTGCGCAGGGAAGCCGAGCGCGGCGGTGCCGCACTGGTCCTGGCCGCGATCAGCACACCGGTGCGGCATGTCCTGGAACTCACCGGAGCCCTGCCGGTCTTCGGCCTCGCCGACACCGTCGACGAGGCCCTGCGCGCCGCGGGTGATGCGGACGCCGACACACCGGGCCGGGGAATCCCGGCGATCTGACCGCGGATGGGCGGCGCGTCAGGTGGCACCCGGTGCGTGGGTCTACGCGGGCTGGATGGCCGCCGACGGCTGTGTCCGAGGCGCCGCGGTGCTTTACCCTGCCCGCATTTTTCGATTCTGGTTCGATTTATGGATGTGGAGGAGTGGGCAGGCACGGTGTAGGGCGCGTGCCGGCTACGCCGACCTGGTGTGGTGAGGATCGGCCCTGAAGGAACGGAACGGCTGAGGCAGTGATCGGTGATGGGTGAGCGGTACCGGGCGTTGAGGGTGGCCGGCGATGTCGGCGCGGCGCGTCGTTGGGCGCTGGAGCAGGTGGAGAGCTTCGGCTGGGATCCCTCCTGGCGCCCGGATCCGGCGGCGGTGGCGTTGGTGGTCTCGGAACTGGTGACCAATGCGCAGCGGCATGTGGGCGGTCGGATCGGCCTGTCCCTGGAATTGGACGCGGGCCGGTTGCGGATCATGGTGCGTGACGGGTCTCTGCGTGTGCCGGTTCAGCAGCCCGCCGAGGCCGGCAGGGTCGGTGGTCATGGGCTGCGGATCGTGGCGGAACTGGCCGGGGGCTGGGGTGTGACCTGGCGGGGCGTCGGTAAGCAGGTGTGGGCCGACCTGGTGCAGCCCGGCCCGGTCCTGGTGCCCGGTTGGCGCCGCCGTGTGCACAGTGTCCCGCGCCCCGCCTGGCCGGTGGCCGCACTCGTGCTCACGTGCGCTGTTCGGGCCGCCGCACGGGGACGTCGCCACGCGCGCGATCAGCCTGCACCGCGTGGCCGGCTTGCGTGAGGATCACCCACAGGTCATGCCGCACCGTGGTAGCCCTCCCGCCAGGCCGGCGATTCCGGCTGGTACAGGCGGGTGCGCAAGAACGCGGGGATGGTCGGCGGGCCTGGGCCGGAGGGGGGATGCGTCACCCCATCAGGCGATCCCGCACCTGTTGTGCTGTCTGATAGGCCGAGGTATGCGCACTGATCCTGAGCATGTTCCCGCCGTTGTCCGCGAGATCATCGACGACATTGTCGAGGCTGTCCGGGCCGAAGGCCACCCTCGGCTGCGGGCCCTGCTTGATGACCTTGCCCAGGTCGCCGACCACGCCGCTCTGCTCTTGCTTCGCAGCCGGCTCCACGATGATCTGACTTCCGGCGGCTCGGGGCTGGTGGGACTGCTGCGGTGACGCGCGTGAACGTCGTGACGTCGTGGGCCCCCAGTGGGGTGGTGGGCGGCCGGAGAGGGTTGCTGTTCGGGCGCGCGGTCGTTGGCTGGGAGTGACAGTCATGCAGGGGCCCGTGATCCCGACCGGTCGGCGGCGCAGGACAACCGGCGACGGCGGGGAAACGGTCCTGCGCGTGGACGAACCGCCGATCTATGCGGAGCTGGCTGCCCGGTGGCGGCAGAGCGGGCGGTCGATTCCGGGTCAGCACGACCGTGAGTGGGCCGATCTGGTTACCGCGGTGCCCCACCTGGGCCTGTAGTCACGGGCGCGGTGCCGGCCTTCCCCCCGGCATCCCGCCGCCCCGCTCGCAGCCTCCATCCTCCGAGGTCCTCGTCGGTGCGTCGGTGTGCTTGGTCTACTTCGCTGGGATCGTCCACTCGACTGGTTCCGGTGCTGACTCCGGTGCGTAGATCACCCGCACCTGGCGGCGGGGCGGCGACCGTTCCGATGATCAGCTACCGGATTTCGGTCAGTTTGACGCTGATGACGGCCCGTTCGTAGGCCTCCAGCGCCCTCGGTTCGGCGTCGAGCCGGAGGGTTCTAGCCGTTCTGTCCTGTGACATTCCGGCCTGGGTGCTGTCAGTTTGGCGATGCCGTGTATTCGGCCATCTCGGCTCAAACAAAGAAAAGGTGAGCGGTCGGCGCAGGGTGTCAGCGCGGCCCGGCTCTACCTGCCCTGGCGCTGCGCCGGCGCGCTCATGGGGCGCCGGGCGCCGGGTGGCCAGGATCGCCTTTCGGCTGCCGCAACCTGACGGAAACCGCAGTTCAGCGTGCTGCAAGTCTCAAAATTTGGGACGTCGTAACCGCTCATCGGCGTTTGGCAGTCAAACCAACGAGCCTAGGGAAAACATGTGATTCGGGGGAGTTCTTCTACCGCAGATGAAGTGCTGCCCCACCGGGCAAATATCGATGGAGATCGCACTCCTCATACCATTACAAATATTTGGTCATGCGTGTCTTATGGGAAGAGCCTGGAATTTGCGCACTGCCCCGGCGGCATGCGGCACGGAAAACCATTTGGGGAACATCTATTCCCTTCTCGGTGCCGTGTCGGCCTGATGTCGCGCCTCGGCTCCACCCCCTGACCTAGAGGAACCCTGTGAACAGGAAACAGACCGCCGCTCTCCTTGCCCTCCCCACCTTCTTCGCCGGCGCAGCGCTCTTCCTCGGCACTCCCGCCGAAGCGTCCGCGCTGGCCTGCACCGCCGGCACCGCGGGTGTCGCCGGCGCCAACGGCAACGCCGCCCACCCCGCCGGCTATCCCGGCACCGCGGGCGGTCCCGCGACCGGAACCGGGGACTGCGCGGGCGGCGCGGGCGGTCCCGGCGGCAACGGTGTCCAGGGCGGGGCCGGTGGTGCGGGCGGCAACGGCGGGGCGGGCCTGGGCGGCGGCTCCGGTGGAGCCGGTGCCATCGGCGGCAACGGCGGCCCCAACGGTGCGGCGGGTGGCAACGGTGGCACCGGTGCCACCGGCGGCCCCGACGGCGCGGGCGGCGCGGGTGGAGCAGGCGGCGCGGGCACCAAGGGTGGTGCGGGCGGCACGGGTGGTTCGGGCGGTAACTCCGGCGCCAACGCCGGCGCAGGTGGACGCGGTGGCATCGGTGGCGCCGGGGGATCGACAGGTGGTGCGGGCGGTAACGCCGGCAACGGTGGCATCGGCCACGGCGGCGGCGCGGGCGGCAACGGCGGCGCCGGCGGGATCAACAGCTCCGGCAACGGAGGCAAGGGCGGAAAGGCCGGAAACGGCGGCAACGGCAGCACCGGCGGCGCTTACCCGGGCGGCGCCGCAGGCATCGGCGGGGCCGGGGGCCTGAGCTCCGGAGGCCTCCTCAACTCCGGCGGCAACGGAGGCAACGGAGGCAACGGCGGCGCCAAGTCCGGTGCCAGCGCAGATGGCGCCTGCGGTATCGGCGGCGCCGGCGGCAACGCCACCGGGGGCCTGCTCTTCCACGGCGGCACCGGCGGCACCGGCGGAACCTTCGGCGGCGGCAGCCCCTGCGCGAACGGGGCCAACGGCACACCGTGACCTGCCACACCCAGGTGCCCCCCGACATCGCGCCGCAAGGACACCTGGTGCACTCACACTCCGGGGCGTGACGAAACCGCCCAGCTTCCCGCCATGAGAGTCGGCTCACCGAGCCGACTCTCATGGCGGCGGTGTGCCCCGGCCGGCATCCGCGGCACAGCGAGGGGCGATGCGTTGCCGGCTGCGGGAACGCATGAGCGTCGAGAGCCACCTCGCAGCGCATCCGAGCGCACGCGCAAGGCCGGTCTCCTACGGAGCGTCGCCTGATGGGCGGCGTGGTGCTCCTGGGGGGGGAGCGTCAGGGGGTGGGGAGCGGCGGGACAGGAGCTGGCACTACGCAGCCGGCTGCGGCGGCTGCGGTCTTGAGGGCCTCCGCCGCTGCGGCGTTTGCCGTCTCCTGGGCCTTGAGGGCTTCCGCTGCCGTGGCTTGGGCGGCGGCCGGGTTGGCAGCGATGACCAGGGCGGCGGCCATGCTGGCCGCCGCCGTGACGTTGGCGGCCGCGAAGGCCGCGGCCTTGGTGGCCGCGTCCTGGAGCAGACCCACGCAGGCTGCGGCATCGGGGGGAACGGGAGCGGCGGCGGCTGACGGCGCGGTCAACAACCCACCGCTGACCACCAGGAACGAAGCGGCCAGGGACGTAGCGACTGAACGACGAAGCTTCATGCAATGAACTCCTCACACATAAGGGGACGCACCCACACAGGGCAGAACCAGAGCCGGATCAGAGCCTCGTAGGGCGGGCCCACCACCACGCGGCAGGCGATGGCTACTTGTCCTACGGCAGGCCACGGGCGGCCCCACCAGAGCCGACCACGCTCCCACCCCCTCCGCACTCTCAAGCAGGCCGAATGAGTTTCGGCCTTATGACGAGGACTCAAAAAGCGAACAGCCTACACACGTTCGACCGACCGGCCTCGGCGCTGGGCACGTTTCTCTTCCCAGGTCGCAGATGCGGCCGCACGACGACGCATCGGTCGGCATCTCCCGGCAGTCCTCCCCTGCAGAGCAGCGGCCAGAGTCCAGCCGACAACCGCTTGCCGGTAGCGGAGCGTGCTCCATCGGCCCAGCGGCGACCCTCTCGGTGCGGGCAATTACAGCCAGACATCACTGAATCTCTCTATTTCAAGACATTTGATCATCTAGTGCTGCGCAGGTGGGGCCATTGCCGCCTACGTTGTGGGTGTGCCGGTCGGGGAGTATCTCCGAGCGCACAAACCGAAAGGCGTACCTCATGCGCATCTTGCGCACCAACGCTCTTGCCCGGACCGTCCTGATCAGTGCGA